>NZ_JBEXNT010000005.1:0-151338 GCF_040611255.1 Kitasatospora sp. NPDC002965
TCTATTCTGCGTCCCCCCCCTCTCTGTCCTCCCGCCCGAACTAACGCCGTCCCACCACCAACATCTAACTGGGTGCAGGTCCCGTGGTGCCTGGCCCCCGCCCACCGGCGATCCGGCCGCCCGGCGGCGGGCCGGGCGGCGGCGGGCCGGGCGGCGGCTACGCCGGCTCGCGCAACGAGGCCGGGAGCGGGGCCGCACCCCGGTAGGCGGCGGCCCGCTCCAGCAGGGTGACCAGCCACTGGTTGACGAGGTCCGGCCGCTCCAGCATCACCAGGTGCCCGGCGTCCTCGACCAGGACCAGCTCCGCGCCGGGCAGCTGGCCGGCCATGACCTCACCGTGGCCGGGCGGGGTCAGCAGGTCCTTCGTGCCGGTCAGCACCAGGGTGGGAACGCCGCGCAGGGCACCCAGCGCCTCGGTCTTCTCGTGCGCGGCGAAGACCGGGTAGAACTCCGCCACCACGTCGATCGGCGTCGCGTCCAGCAGCTGCTCGGCGAACCGGACCACCCCGGGGTCGACGTCCTTCCCCCCGAAGGAGAAACGCCGGTAGAACACGGCACTGACGTCGGCCCCCAGCCGGCGGCTCGCCTCGACCAGGTCGACCTGACGACCGAGCAGCTTCACCATGCCGGGCGCGACCCGCTTGAACAGCTTCGCCCCCACCGCGGGCAGGCCGAGGGTCACCGCGTCCCAGTTCCCCGCCAGCGTGCCGATCAGCCCGACCCCGGCGACCCGCTCACGGAACAGCTCCGGATGCTGGTCGGCCAGCGCCATCACCGTCATGCCGCCCATCGAATGGCCGACCAGGACCAGCGGACCGGTGGGCGCGACGGCGTCGAGCACGGCCTTGAGGTCGCCGCCCAGCTGGTCGATGCTGGCCGGCTCACCCGCCAGGTAGGAGCGGGACCGCTCCGAGCGCCCGTGGCTGCGCTGGTCCCAGAAGACCAGCCGCAGACCGGCGCGGAGCGCCGCGCGCTGGAAGTGCCAGCTGTCCTGGCTGAGGCAGTAGCCGTGGCAGAAGACCACGGTCAGCGGCTCCGGACCGGAGTCCGGACCGGTGTTCCCAGCGGCATCCGCGGCGTCCGGCCAGCCGGTGCCGTCCACCTCCACGTACAGCTCGGTGCCGTCGGTGGCGGTCACCGTCCGGGGGCGACCGCGCAGCGAGCCGTACGCGGCCTTGGCGTCCAGCTCCGCGCGGGCCCGGCGGCGCATCGCCCGGCCGACCGTCAGACGCTCTATCGCCACGCCGGCCGCGGCACCCGCCGCGAGCACGCCGACCGAGATCCCGATCAGGCCGGCCCGGCTCACCCCGGAGGCCGCACCGGACGCGGCACCCGCCACCTCCGCGGCCTTCCCGGCCGCCTTGGCCACCGTCGCGACCGGGTCCGTGCCGGGCTGCCCGCTCATCCGAGCGGCTCCCCGTCCAGCCCGCCGACGTAGCGGCGCGGCACCCGGGAGCCGATCCGGGTCACGATCTCGTAGGAGATGGTGCCGCAGGCGCGGCCCCAGTCCTCGGCGGTCGGCTCGCCCCGGTCGCCGTTGCCGAACAGCAGCACCTCGTCGCCGACCGGCGGGGTGTCGCCGCCGAGGTCGACGACGAACTGGTCCATCGCCACCCGGCCGGCCACCGTCCGCCACTTGCCGTCGATCTGCACCGGGCCGGTGCCGCTCGCGTGCCGGGGCACGCCGTCGCCGTAGCCGACCGGGACGAGGCCCAGCGTGGTCGGACCGGGGGTCGTGTAGTGGTGGCCGTAGCTGACGCCGTGCCCGCCGGGGACGTGCTTCACCAGGGCGAGCCGGGCGCTCAGCGACATCACCGGGCGGAGGCCGAAGTCGGCCGGCGAGCCGACCTCGGGGACGGGGGACAACCCGTACATCGCCAGGCCGGTGCGGACCATGTCGAAGTGCGACTGCGGGAGCAGCAGGGTGGCGGGCGAATTGGCCAGGTGGCGGACCTCCGGCCGCAGCCCGGCCGCCTCGGCGGTGACCAGCGCGGCGCGGTAGGCGTCCAGCTGGGCCTGGATCGACGGGTGGCCGGGCTCGTCGGCGGCCGCGAAGTGCGACCAGACGCCGACCACGGTGAGCAGGCCGTCCAGCTCGGCGCGGCGGGCGGCGGCGACCAGGTCGGGCCAGTCGTGCGGCTGGCAGCCGTTGCGGCCCAGGCCGGTGTCGGCCTTCAGGTGCACGCGGGCCGGCAGCCCGGTGCCGCGGACGGCGGCGAGCAGCTCGTCCAGCGCCCACCGGCCGCTGACCGAGATGTCGATGTCGGCGAGCAGCGCCTCACGCCACGGGCCGCCGGGGGTCCAGAGCCAGCACAGGACGCGGGCCTGGTCGGGGCGGATGCCGGCGGCGCGCAGGGCGAGCGCCTCCTCCGGCGTCGCGGTGCCCAGCCAGCCGACCCCTGCGGCGACCGCCTCCCGGGCGCACCGGACCGCGCCGTGGCCGTAGGCGTCCGCCTTGACCGCGGCCATCACCGCGGCGCCTCCGACGCGCTCGCGCAGCGCGTCGAGGTTGCCGCGCAGGGCGGCCAGATCGATGGTCGCCTCGGCCCGCGCTCCTTCGGTGAGGGTGGCCGTAGCGATCGTGTTCGCAGTTGTCATCAGGGTCAGTCTCCCAGACGTCCCAGGGTCCTCGCCGAACGGCCCGTCGGCACGCCGCCCCGGGGCGCCGCCGCCGAGCGGCCCGCACAACCCGCCGTCCCTTACCGGACGCCCACGAATCACCCGCCGGTTCCTTCCCCCCTCCCCCCACCCGCCCCGACCGCCCCGACCGTCCCGGCCTCCCCGGCCCCTCGGGCCCCGCAGCGGACGAGGAGCAGGCCGATCGGCCAGGAGAGGGCGACAACCTCAGTCCGCGCACCGGACGTCGGACGGGCCGACTTCTCGTGCGCGCCCGGCGAGCCGAGGGCGGGGGCGCAGGGGCCGACGGGCGCCCGGGCAGCTCGACGGAAGCCGGTCGGTACGTTCCGGCGCGCGTCAGCCCCCGGAGGCCACGGCGGCCGCGGAACCCTCAGAGCCCTCAGAGCCCTCGGCCGACCGGACGTCGCGCCAGGCGGCGGGGAGGGCTGCCGCCACCTGGAGGGCGGTGACGGGCGCCCCGGGACTACCGGCCGCGCGGCGGGCGGCGAGGCCGTGCAGGTACGCGGCCACCGAGGCGGCGTCCAGCGGGGAGAGCCCGGTGGCCAGCAGCGAACCGGCCAGGCCCGCCAGCACGTCGCCGCTGCCGGCCGTCGCCAGCCAGGAGCTGCCGGTCGGGTTCACCCGCACCGCGCCGCCCGGGTCGGCGATCACCGTCGTCGAGCCCTTCAGCAGCACCGTCGCCCGGTAGGCGGCGGCGAGCCGGCGGGCCGTGGCCAGCCGGGTGGCGGCCAGCTCGTCGGCGGCCGGCGGCCTGGCCTCACCGCCCGCGGCACCCGCCGCCTCACCCGCGCCCGCCAGCAGGCGGGCCGCCTCGCCCGTGTGCGGGGTCAGCAGCGTGGGCGCCGTCCGCCCGGCGAGCGCCTGCGGCCCGAGGCGGGCCAGTTCGGTCAGCCCGTCCGCGTCGACCAGCACCGGGACGTCGCTCGCCAGCGCCTCCGTGAGCGCCCGCTCCGCCCCCTCGCCGCCACCCGGTCCGACCACCCAGGCCTGCACCCGCCCCGCCCCGGCCGGCCCGCCCTCGGTGACCAGCGCCTCCGGGAACCGCCGCACCACCTCCTCGGCCGCCGTCCCCACGTACCGCACCGCACCGGCGCCACCGCTCAGCGCCCCGGCCACCGCGAGCAGCGCGGCCCCGGGGTACCGCGACGAGCCGGCCGCCACCCCGACCACGCCGCGCCGGTACTTGTCGCTCTCCGCCCCCGGCACCGGCAGCAGCGCGGCCACGTCGGCGTGCTGCGGGGCCGCCACCGCGGCCGGCGGCAGCTCCAGCCCGATCCCCACCAGCTGCACCACCCCCGCGTACGAGGCGCCCGGATCGATCAGCAGCCCCGGCTTGTACGTGCCGAAGCAGACCGTCACGTCCGCCCGGAGCGCCACGCCCGCCACCTCGCCGGTGTCGGCGTCCACCCCGCTCGGCACGTCCACGGCCACCACCACCCCGTCCCGGCCGGCGCGGGCGTACGGCTGCGCCTCCGGCCGCAGGCCGCCCCGCCCGCCGATGCCGACGATGCCGTCCAGCACCAGGTCCGCGCGCGAGAAGTCGGCCAGGCCGACTTCCTGTTCCGGCACCACCCGCCCGCCGGCCGACCGGAGAGCCGCGAGGCCCCCTGCGTGGGCCCGCTCGGGTGCGAGCAGCACCGCCGCCACCCGCGCGCCGCGCCGGGCCAGCGCCGCGCCCGCGTACAGGGCGTCGCCCCCGTTGTCCCCGCTGCCCGCCAGGACCACCACCCGGCTGCCGTAGACCCGGCCCCGACGGCGGGTCAGCAGCCGGGCGCAGGTCACGGCGAGGCCGGCGGCGGCCCGCTGCATCAGGGTGCCCTCCGGCAGCGCGGCCATCAGTTCGGCCTCGGCGGCCCGGACCTGGTCGACGCGGTGAGCACTGCGCATGAGGGGTTCCCCCGGTCTTCGGCGACGGACGACGGATAGGGACGACGGGTAGGGACGACGACGGCTACCGCCGACGCTACGCGACCGACCTCCCCCGCAGGGCCCGAGGCCGTGCGGCACGCTTCGGCACGACACCCGCTCCGGCCCCCCACCGGCCGACCCCGCGCCGCCGGAGCGGCCCGGCGGGCCCGGACAGCAGGGCGCCCCCGCGGTGGAACGCAGCCACCGCGGGGGCACCGGACGGGAAGGGCCGGACGACCCGACTACTCGACCGTCACCGACTTCGCCAGGTTGCGGGGCTGGTCGACCTCGTGGCCCTTGGCCGTGGCCAGCTCGCAGGCGAAGACCTGCAGCGGCACGGTGGAGACCAGCGGCTGCAGCAGGGTCGGCGTGACCGGGATGCGGATCAGGTGGTCCGCGTACGGGACGACCGCCTCGTCGCCCTCCTCGGCGATGACGATCGTGCGGGCGCCCCGGGCCCGGATCTCCTGGATGTTGGAGACGATCTTGTCGTGCAGGATCGACCGCCCGCGCGGCGACGGCACGACCACCACGACCGGCAGGCCCTCCTCGATCAGCGCGATCGGCCCGTGCTTCAGCTCGCCGGCCGCGAAGCCCTCGGCGTGCATGTAGGCGAGCTCCTTGAGCTTGAGCGCGCCCTCCAGGGCCACCGGGAAGCCGACGTGCCGGCCGAGGAACAGGACCGAGCGCGCGTCCGCCAGCGAGCGGGCCAGCTCGCGCACCGGCTCCATGGTCCGCAGGACCTGCTCGACCTGGCGCGGGGCGTCGCCGAGCTCCTTGATGACGGCGTGGATCTCGTCGCCCCACTTGGTGCCGCGCACCTGGCCGAGGTACAGCGCGACCAGGTAGCAGGCGACCAGCTGGGTCAGGAACGCCTTGGTGGAGGCGACGGCGACCTCGGGCCCGGCGTGGGTGTACAGCACCGCGTCCGACTCGCGCGGGATGGTGGAGCCGTTGGTGTTGCAGATCGCCAGCACCTTGGCGCCCTGCTCGCGCGCGTGCCGCAGCGCCATCAGGGTGTCCATGGTCTCGCCGGACTGCGAGATCGCGATGACCAGCGTGCCCGGGCCCATGATCGGGTCGCGGTAGCGGAACTCGGACGCGACCTCCACCTCGCAGGGGATCCGGGTCCAGTGCTCGATCGCGTACTTGGCGATCATGCCCGCGTGGAAGGCGGTGCCGCAGGCGACGATGACGACCTTGTCGACCGACCGCAGGTCGGCGTCGGAGATCCGCAGCTCGTCGAGGGTGAGCCGGCCGTCGGTGCCGATCCGGCCGAGGAGGGTGTCGGCGACGGCCTTCGGCTGCTCGGCGATCTCCTTGAGCATGAAGTAGTCGTAGCCGCCCTTCTCGGCGGCCGAGGCGTCCCAGTCGACGTGGTACTCGCGCACGTCGGCCGGGGTGCCGTCGAAGTTGGTGACCGTCACCGCGTCGCGGCGCAGCTCCACGACCTGGTCCTGGCCCAGCTCGATCGCCTCGCGGGTGTGCGCGATGAACGCCGCGACGTCGGAGGCGAGGAAGTTCTCGCCCTCGCCGCGCCCGACCACCAGCGGCGAGTTGCGGCGGGCGCCGACCACGACGTCCGGCGCGTCCGCGTGCACGGCGACGAGGGTGAAGGCGCCGTCGAGACGGCGGCAGACCGCCCGCATCGCCTCGGCCAGGTCACCGTCGTACAGCTCGGCGAGCAGGTGGGCGACGACCTCGGTGTCGGTCTCCGAGCGCAGCGTGTGGCCGCGCTCGGTCAGCTCGGCCCGGAGCTGGGCGAAGTTCTCGATGATGCCGTTGTGGACCACGGCCACCCGGACGGCGTCGTCCAGGTGGGGGTGGGCGTTGGCGTCGGTCGGGCCGCCGTGGGTGGCCCAACGGGTGTGACCGATGCCGGTGGTTCCGCCGGGAAGAGGGGTCTCGGCGAGTGACTTCTCCAGGTTGGCGAGCTTTCCGGCCCGCTTGTCGGTGGCGAGGCTCCACTGCCCGTCGGAGCCCTGCACCTGCACCGCGACACCGGCGGAGTCGTAACCCCGGTACTCCAGTCGCTGCAGGCCTGCGATTACTACGTCAAGGGCGGGCTGGGAGCCCACGTATCCAACAATTCCGCACATGCGTGCCAGCATAAGGGCGCTCCGAACGCCCCATTCGCGCGGTTCGCCCCCGGCGCGTGACCGACACCACAACCCCCCTGAACGGCGCTACGGCTCACAATGGAGCATGTGCTGACCGAACTCTGTACGCGGGGCGTTGCCACGCCCGGCCCGTCGCCGTCCCCCTACGTGGACCTCAGCCGGGCCGAGTGGAGCGCACTGCGCGAGCGTACGCCGCTGCCACTGACCGCACAGGAGGTGGAACGGCTGCGCGGTCTCGGCACCGCGCTCGACCTCGACGAGGTCCGCGACGTCTACCTGCCGCTGTCCCGGCTGCTGAACCTCTACATCCACGCCACGCACGACCTACGCGACGCGCTGGGCACCTTCCTCGACACCGGGGACACCGAGCGCACCCGCACGCCGTTCATCATCGGCGTGGCCGGCTCGGTCGCGGTCGGCAAGTCCACGACGGCCCGGCTGCTCCAGGCGCTGCTGGCCCGCTGGCCGGAGCACCCCCGGGTGGAGCTGGTCACCACGGACGGGTTCCTGCTGCCGAACGCGGAGCTGCGCCGGCGCGGGCTGATGGCCCGCAAGGGGTTCCCCGAGTCGTACGACCGCCGGGCGCTGATGCGGTTCGTCGCGGACGTGAAGGCCGGCAAGGAGAGGGTCTCCGCCCCGGTCTACTCGCACCTCGTGTACGACATCGTGCCCGGGGAGCGGCTCACCGTGGAGCGCCCGGACATCCTGATCGTCGAGGGGCTGAACGTGCTGCAGCCGGCGCTGCCGGGCACCGACGGCCGGACCAGGCTCGCGGTGGCCGACTACTTCGACTTCTCGATCTACGTCGACGCCCGCACCGACGACATCGAGAGCTGGTACCTGGACCGGTTCCGCAAGCTGCGGCAGACCGCCTTCCAGGACCCGAACTCCTACTTCCGCCGGTTCACCGAGGTGCCGGAGGAGGAGGCCATGGAGTACGGCCGCCAGGTGTGGCGCACCATCAACAAGCCGAACCTGCTGGAGAACGTGCTGCCCACCCGCGGCCGGGCGACGCTGGTCCTGCAGAAGGGCGCGGACCACAAGGTCCGCCGGGCACGGCTGCGCAAGCTCTGAACGCGCCACGAGCCGCGAACGCCCGAGGGCCCCGCACCTGCGGGGCCCTCGGGCGTTCGAGCGTTCGGCGGGGGGGTCAGCCCAGGTACGTCCGGACCGCCTCGGCCAGGCGCTCCGCGACGGCCTTGGACTGCGACTCGTCGGCGGCCTCGACCATCACCCGGACCAGCGGCTCGGTGCCGGACGGCCGCAGCAGCACCCGGCCGGTGGAGCCCAGCTCCGCCTCGGCCTCGGCGACGGCGGCGGCCAGCTCCTCGCTGGTCTTCACCCGGCTCTTGTCGACGCCCTTGACGTTGATCAGCACCTGCGGCAGCCGGGTCATCACGTCGGCCAGGTCGGCCAGCGGCTGCTTGGTGGCGGCCAGCCGGGCGCCGAGCATCAGGCCGGTCAGCGTGCCGTCGCCGGTGGTCGCGTGGTCGAGGAGGATGACGTGGCCGGACTGCTCGCCGCCCAGCGCGAAGCCGTGCGCCTTCATCGCCTCCAGCACGTAGCGGTCACCGACGGCGGTCTCGACCAGGTCGATGCCCTCGCGCTCCATCGCCAGCTTGAAGCCCAGGTTGGACATCACGGTGGCCACGACGGTGTTGCTCCGCAGCGTGCCGGCCTCCTTCATGGCGACGGCGAGGATCGCGATGATCTGGTCGCCGTCGACCTCGTCGCCGTCCGCGTCGGCGGCCAGGCAGCGGTCGGCGTCACCGTCGAGGGCGATCCCGAGGTCCGCCCGGTGCTCGCGCATGGCGGTGCGCAGCCGGTCCAGGTGGGTGGAGCCGACACCGTCGTTGATGTTGAGGCCGGTGGGCTCGGCCCCCAGGGTGTGGACGACCTCGGCGCCGGCCCGGGCGAAGGCCTCGGGGGCGACGTACGCGGCCGCGCCGTGGGCGCCGTCGATGACGACCCGGATGCCGTCCAGGCGGTTGGGCAGCACGCCGATCAGGTGGGCGACGTACTTGTCGAAGCCCTCGGTGTACTCGCGGACCCGGCCGACGTCGGCCCCGGTCGGGCGCTTCCACTCGTCGCTGCCGACGGAGTACGTCCGGTAGTGCGCCTCGATGGCGTCCTCGATCCGGTCGTCCAGCTTGTGGCCGCCGCGGGCGAGGAACTTGATGCCGTTGTCCGGCATGGCGTTGTGGCTGGCGGAGAGCATCACGCCGAAGTCGGCGCCGAGCGCGCCGGTGAGGTACGCCACCGCCGGGGTGGGCAGCACGCCGACCCGCAGCACGTCGACGCCCGCGCTGGCCAGGCCGGCGATGACCGCGGCCTCCAGGAACTCGCCCGAGGCGCGCGGATCGCGGCCGACCACCGCGACCGGCCGGTGGCCGTCGAAGGCCCCCGCCTCACCGAGCACGTGCGCCGCCGCGACCGACAGCCCGAGCGCGAGCTCGGCCGTCAGGGTCTCGTTGGCCACGCCGCGTACGCCGTCCGTACCGAAGAGTCGTCCCACTGTCCCGTCCTCCATCGCCGCAATGCTTTGCAGAGAATCCGATCGAATCCCAGGCCTCCGCACAATGGCCGGGGAGCACGACGCCCCGGAGTACGCGAAGTACTCCGGGGCGTGAGAGCGCATCCGGGGGCGTGCACCACCAGGGCGGTACGCACCCCCGGGGCGCGACTAGCGCTTGCTGTACTGCGGCGCCTTGCGGGCCTTCTTGAGACCGGCCTTCTTGCGCTCGACGGCACGCGCGTCACGCATCAGGAAGCCGGCCTTCTTCAGGGCGGCGCGGTTGTTGTCCACGTCGGCCTCGTTCAGGGCACGGGCGACGCCGAGGCGCAGCGCGTAGGCCTGACCGGAGGTGCCGCCACCCGAGATGCGGGCGACGACGTCGTAACGGCCGTCGAGCTCAAGGAGCTTGAACGGCTCGTTCACGGTCTGCTGGTGCACCTTGTTGGGGAAGTAGTTCTCCAGGGTGCGACCGTTGATCTTCCACTGGCCGGTGCCGGGGACGATGCGCACGCGGGCGATCGCCTCCTTGCGACGGCCGAGGCCGGCGCCGGGGACGGCCTCGCCGAAGCGGCCGGCCAGGGACTCGGAGGTGTAGTTCTCCTCGGAGGTGTACTCGCCCTCGACGACAGTCTCGTCGAAGTCGACCTCAAGGGTTTCGGTGGTCTCGGCCACGGGGTTCCTCAGCTCTTTTCAGTGTTGGGGGGCTTGGTGGCCGGAGTTACTGCGCGACCTGGGTGATCTCGAACGGCACCGGCTGCTGGGCAGCGTGCGGGTGCTGGTCGCCCGAGTAGACCTTCAGCTTCGAGAGCATCTGGCGGCCCAGGCTGTTCTTGGGGACCATGCCCTTGATGGCCTTCTCGACGGCCTTCTCCGGGTTGTTCGCCAGGAGGTCGTCGTAGCGGACCGAGCGGAGACCGCCCGGGAAGCCGCTGTGGCGGTACGCCAGCTTCTGGGTCTTCTTGTTACCCGACAGGTGCACCTTGTCCGCGTTGATGATGATGACGAAGTCACCGGTGTCAACGTGCGGCGCGTAGATCGCCTTGTGCTTACCCCGGAGGAGGTTGGCGGCCTGGGAGGCCAGGCGGCCGAGCACGACGTCGGTCGCGTCGATGACGTGCCACTGACGCTGGACGTCGCCG
The DNA here is from genome assembly GCF_040611255.1 of Kitasatospora sp. NPDC002965. Classification (NCBI taxonomy): domain Bacteria; kingdom Bacillati; phylum Actinomycetota; class Actinomycetes; order Kitasatosporales; family Streptomycetaceae; genus Kitasatospora; species Kitasatospora sp. NPDC002965. Next base: position 10,320 of record NZ_JBEXNT010000005.1, read on the forward strand.
GGCTTGGGGCTGTACGTACGCACGGTCGTAGCCTCTGCTTTTCAGTGAGTGAGTCCTGACAGGAGCACCCGGTCGAGGGCATCAGCCTGGCCGCCTTGGACGCAATTCAAGGGGGGCCGCTGGGTGGTCGACCTGATATCTCCGGCGTACCGACCTCTCACGTGAGATAGAGCGAGCCAATACGCACATCAAGCGCCCAGGCTACCGGGACTACCGGGGAGGGTCAAAATTCGCCCGGCGGAACCCGCCCCGGGACTGTCCTGAACCGCTCCCGAACGGACCCTGAACCGGTCCCCGACCGGTCACGAACGGCACCCGAACGACCGGAACCGCACAGGCTCCGGACACCACCCGGCCCGGCGCGGTGCGGCCCGGACCGCCCCGCACCGCGCCGCAACGCCAGGTCAGCGATCCCGCTCGACCCGGGTGACGTCCCAGACCGGCTCCGTCGACTCGTAGACGCGGCCGTCCGCGCCGAACACCACGAAACGGTCCAGGGCCTTCGCGAACCAGCGGTCGTGCGTGACGCACAGCACGGTGCCGTCGAAGGCCTCCAGCCCGGCCTGCAGCGCCTCCGCGCTCTCCAGGTCCAGGTTGTCGGTCGGCTCGTCGAGCAGCAGCGCGGTGACCCCGGAGAGCTCCAGCTTGAGGATCATCAGCCGGGCCTGCTGCCCGCCGGAGAGCGACTCGAACTTCTGCTCCTCCTGCCGGTCCAGCTCGTACCGGCGCAGGGCACCCATCGCGGCGCCGCGGCTGAGCGCGTGCTCCTCCTCGACGATCGAGCGGACGGTGCGGCCGAGCAGCTCCGGATGGGCGTGGGTCTGCCGGAAGTGGCCGGGCACCACCCGGGCGCCGAGCCTCCAGCCACCGGTGTGCGCGACCGTGGTGTCCCCCGCGAGGAGGCGCAGGAAGTGCGACTTGCCGGAGCCGTTGGAACCGAGGACGCCGATCCGCTCGCCGTAGAAGACCTCCAGGTCGAAGGGCTTCATCAGGCCGGTGAGCTCCAGCTGCTCCATGGTGAAGGCGCGCACGCCCGTCCGGCCGCCCTTGAGCCGCATGGTGATGCTCTGCTCGCGCGGGGGCTCTTCCGGACGGCCGGCCTCCTCGAACTTCTTCAGCCGGGTCTGCGCCGCCGCGTAGCGGGTGGCCAGCGCGTGGCTGACGGAGGCGGCCTGACGCAGCGTGACGACGAGCTTCTTGAGCTTGGCGTGCTCCTCGTCCCAGCGCCGGCCGAGCTCCTCGAAGCGGGCGAAGCGGTCCTTGCGGGCCTCGTGGAAGGAGTCGAAGCCGCCGCCGTGGACCCAGACACTGCTGCCGGCCGCGCCGGACTCGACACTGATGATCTTCTCGGCGGTCCGGGAGAGGAGCTCACGGTCGTGCGAGATGTAGAGCACGGTCTTCGGGGTGGCCCTGATCGCCTCCTCCAGCCAGCGCTTGCCGGGAACGTCCAGGTAGTTGTCCGGCTCGTCCAGCAACAGCACCTCCTCGGGGCCGCGCAGCAGCGCCTCCAGGACGAGGCGCTTCTGCTCACCGCCGGAGAGCGTGTTGAGGCCGCGCCACTGGGCCTTGTCGAAGGGCATGCCGAGGGCCGCCGTCGTGCAGACGTCCCAGTCGGTCTCGTAGTCGTAGCCGCCGACGTCGGCCCAGTCGGAGAGCGCCTGGGCATACGCCATCTGCGTCTTCTCGTCGTCCTGGGCGATCATCGCCAGCTCGGCGGCGTCGACCGCGCGGGCCGCGACGGCGATCCGCTCGGGGGCGACGGAGACCAGCAGGTCACGGACGGAGGCGTCGGCGGCCAGCGGGGCCGGGCCCTGCCGGTCCTCGTCCTCCTGCTTGCCCTCGCGGCCGGTGGTGCCGACGAACTGGCGCATCACGCCGAGGCCGCCGCTGATCGTCACCGAGCCGCCGTGCGGCTGGAGGTCGCCCGCGATCATGCGCAGGAGGGTGGTCTTGCCGGCGCCGTTGGCGCCCACCAGGGCGACCGCGGTGCCCTCGCCGACCCGGAAGGACGCGTCGTCGAAAAGCACCCGCCCGTCCGGCAGGTAGTACTCAAGGTGCGAAATCTCGACGTGTCCCATGCGGACGATTCTCCCAAGCCGCCGCCCAGGACCAAAACGGATTAGCCGACCACCGGCTGTCCGGGCAGGGTCCGCATCCGGCGGGCCGCCCGGTTGCGCTCGGCGAGCAGCTCGTCCGCCGGGTAGCCGACCTCCTCCAGCGTCAGCCCGTGGGGCCGGATGACGTTGACCGCCGAGTTGCGGACGCCGCCGGCCAGCACCTCCCCGGGGAACTCCACCGGCCGGTGCCCGTCGCCGACCAGCAGCATCGCGCCGACCAGCGCCCGCACCATGTTGTGGCAGAAGGCGTCGGCCCGGACGGTGGCGACCGCCAGCGAGCCCTCCTGCGCGGCGTAGGTGTCCACCGGCACGCGGTCCCAGCGCAGCTCCAGCAGGGTGCGGATGGTCGTGGCGCCCTCGCGCTTCTTGCAGTACGCGGCGAAGTCGTGCTCGCCGAGGAGCAGTTCGGCGGCGGCGTTCATCTTCTCGACGTCCAGCGGCCGGTCGTGCCAGAGCACGTGCCCGCGCAGCAGCGGGTCGACCCCGCCGGGGTGGTCGGCGACCCGGTAGGCGTACCGGCGCCAGATCGCCGAGAAGCGGGCGTCGAAGCCCGCGGGGGCCTCGCTCACCCGGTAGATCCGGACGTCACCGGGGAGTCGCCCGGCCAGCCGCCGGAGCAGCTTCCCGCCGTGCTGGGCCCAGAGTTCGTCCGGCAGGTCGACGTGCGCGACCTGGCCCCGGGCGTGCACACCGGCGTCGGTGCGGCCGGCCACCGTCAGGGGGTGGAGCTCCGGGCTCCGGGTGACGATCTGCAGCGCGGTCTCGATCTCCTCCTGGACGGTGCGGCGACCGCCGCGCTGGCGGGCCCATCCGGAGAACTCGGCGCCCTGGTAGGCGAGGTCGAACCGGATCCGGACGTACCCGTCGGCCGGGCCGTCCTTGACCGGCGGCCGCTCGGCGCAATCGTTGACCACTGCTTCTCTCCCAGAGGGGTCCAGACAGAAGGAACGGGCCCGCTCCCCCACGGATGGGAGAACGGGCCCGCACTACACCGGAAGGTGTCAGGCCTGCTCGGTGGCCTCGGCCTCGTCGGCCTTCGCCTCGTCGGCCTTGGTGGCCTCGACCTTGGCGTCGGCCTCCTTGACGGCACGCTTGGTGGCGCCCTCGGCCTCGCCGACGGCGGTCTGCGCGACGGTCAGCGCCTCGACCAGCTCGATCACGGCCATCGGCGCGTTGTCGCCGCGGCGACCGCCGATCTTGGTGATGCGGGTGTAGCCACCCGGGCGGTTCTCGTAGCGCGGCGCGATCTCGGTGAAGAGGGTGTGCAGCACCGAGATGTCGGTGATGGTCTTGCGCACCAGGCGACGGTTGTGGATGTCGCCCTTCTTCGCCTTGGTGATGAGCTTCTCCGCCAGCGGGCGCATCCGACGGGCCTTGGCCTCGGTCGTGGTGATGCGGCCGTACTGGAAGAGCTCCCGGCACAGACCGGCGAGCAGCAGCGGCTCGTGGTGCGGGCCGCCGCCGAGGCGGGCACCCTTGGTGGGACGCGGCATGGAATTACTCCTCGAATCTCCGACTGCGGCCGTACCAGGTACCGCAGCGGGCGTACGGGCACGGTGCCCGTACGGCTTTTCACTGACCCGCCGGAACGGCCGCCGGAGCGGCCGTCCCCACGGTCAAACTCTTAGTACTGCTCGGTCTCCGCGTAACCCGCGTCGTCCAGGTCGTCGGCGCCGAAGGCGTCGGCGGCGGCGGTCGGGTCGAACCCGGGCGGGCTGTCCTTGAGGGCCAGGCCCATGCCGGCCAGCTTCGCCTTGACCTCGTCGATCGACTTCGCACCGAAGTTGCGGATGTCGAGCAGGTCGGCCTCGGAGCGGGCCACGAGCTCACCCACGGTGTGGATGCCCTCGCGCTTGAGGCAGTTGTAGGAGCGGACGGTGAGCTCCAGCTCCTCGATCGGCAGCGCCAGGTCGGCGGCCAGGGCGGCGTCCGTGGGGGACGGGCCCATGTCGATGCCCTCGGCGTCGATGTTCAGCTCGCGGGCGAGACCGAACAGCTCCACCAGGGTCTTGCCGGCCGAGGCCATGGCGTCGCGCGGACGCATGGCGGGCTTGGTCTCGACGTCGACGATGAGCTTGTCGAAGTCGGTCCGCTGCTCGACACGGGTGGCCTCGACCTTGTAGGTGACCTTCAGCACGGGGCTGTAGATCGAGTCGACCGGGATGCGGCCGATCTCCTGGCCGGAGGCCTTGTTCTGCACGGCGGAGACGTAGCCGCGACCGCGCTCGACGGTCAGCTCCATCTCCAGCTTGCCCTTGCCGTTCAGCGTGGCGAGGACCAGCTCGGGGTTGTGCACCTCGACACCCGCCGGCGGGGCGATGTCGGCGGCGGTGACCACACCCGGGCCCTGCTTGCGCAGGTACATCACGACCGGCTCGTCGTGCTCCGAGGAGACGACCAGCTGCTTGATGTTGAGGATGAGGTCGGTGACGTCCTCCTTGACGCCCGGCACGGTGGTGAACTCGTGCAGGACGCCGTCGACGCGGATGCTGGTGACAGCGGCACCCGGGATCGACGACAGGAGGGTGCGGCGGAGCGAGTTGCCGAGGGTGTAGCCGAAGCCCGGCTCCAGCGGCTCGATCACGAACCGCGAGCGGAATTCGTCGACGACCTCTTCGGTCAGCGAGGGACGCTGAGCGATCAGCATGTTTCAAATCCTCCAGTGATCTTCGGCACCCACTATTTGATGCCGAACAGAACCAGCGTACGGGGTCCCGCCGGCAGTGACACACCGCGTGGGACCCCGTACGAAGGCTTGAAGCAGAACCCGCGTGCCCGAAGGCGCTGCGTCAGACGCGGCGGCGCTTCGGCGGACGGCAGCCGTTGTGCGGGGTGGGGGTGACGTCCTGGATCGAACCGACCTCCAGGCCGGTGGCCTGGAGCGAGCGGATCGCGGTCTCGCGGCCGGAGCCCGGACCCTTCACGAAGACGTCGACCTTGCGCATGCCGTGCTCCTGCGCGCGACGGGCAGCGGCCTCAGCGGCCATCTGCGCGGCGAACGGGGTGGACTTGCGCGAGCCCTTGAAGCCGACGTGGCCGGCAGAGGCCCAGGAGATCACGTTGCCCGCGGGGTCGGTGATCGAGACGATCGTGTTGTTGAACGTGCTCTTGATGTGCGCGTGGCCGTGAGCCACGTTCTTCTTTTCCTTGCGGCGGATCTTCTTCGCGCCGGCAGCCTGACGACCCTTGGGGGGCATAAGTCTGTTCTCCTACTGAGGTGGTCGGTCCGCTGACCCGCGGGCCGGAGGGATGTCCGGTGACGGGACGGACTACTTCTTGCCCGGCTTCTTCTTACCGGCGATCGCGCGACGCGGGCCCTTGCGGGTACGCGCGTTGGTGTGGGTGCGCTGGCCGCGGACCGGCAGGCCGCGACGGTGACGCAGACCCTCGTAGCAGCCGATCTCGACCTTGCGGCGGATGTCGGCGGCCACCTCACGGCGGAGGTCACCCTCGACCGTGTAGTTGGCGTCGATGTACTGACCCAGCTTGACGAGGTCTTCCTCGCTGATGTCGCGCACGCGGACATCGGGGTTGACACCGGTCTCGACCAGGGTCTGCTGGGCGCGGGTACGGCCGATGCCGTACACGTAGGTAAGGGCGATCTCGATCCGCTTCTCACGGGGGAGATCAACGCCGGCGAGGCGTGCCATTCAAGGCTCCTGTGCTTCTTCAGAGGTCTCGCGTGCTACCTACTCCTACGCCTCTCGACGATGGAGCCCCGGCCTCTGACCGGGGGTGGCAGTCCGTCCACTGACGGACGGATCGGGTAGCCCGCTTATGACGTTTTTCGCGTCGCGCGAAGTACTACGAGAAATGCTGGGGGGGAACTGATCAGCCCTGGCGCTGCTTGTGGCGCAGGTTGTCGCAGATCACCATGACCCGGCCGTGGCGGCGGATCACCTTGCACTTGTCGCAGATCTTCTTGACGCTCGGCTTGACCTTCATGTTCAGGTTCTCCGGGTCTAGATCTGACGTTCTTACTTGTAGCGGTAGACGATCCGGCCACGCGTGAGGTCGTAGGGGCTGAGCTCCACCACGACCCGGTCGTCCGGCAGGATGCGGATGTAGTGCATGCGCATCTTGCCACTGATGTGCGCGAGGACCTTGTGACCGTTCTGCAGCTCGACCTTGAACATCGCGTTCGGAAGAGACTCGATCACGGTGCCCTCGATCTCAATGGCGCCTTGCTTCTTAGCCATGAACTGCGAGATCCACCTTCCGGGACCGGCTACCGTATGCGGCACGCTCGTGCGAACCTGGGTCCACCCCGACCCCCGAGGGGGAAGAGGGCGTGCTGAAGCACGCTACGAGTGAGCCGACGGTCCATCCTACGCCAGCGCGAGGGGTGGACCAAAACCGGGGCCCCCGGTCAGTGCGGGGCGACGACCCGCAGCGGCTCCACGTGGGCGGTGCAGGCCGAGCAGCGGCGGGCGGCCTCGGGTATCTCGGTCAGGCACTCCGGGCACGGGCGCTTCGGGGTCTTCGGCTTCTTCGGCAGGTAGCGGGCGGTCGCCTTGGTCACCGGCAGGACGACGCAGAAGTAGAGCACCGCGGCGGTCATCAGGAACGCGATCAGCACGTTCAGGAACTGGCCGTACGGGAAGATGACCCCCGCCACGTTGGCCTTGTACGAGCCGAAGTCGCCCGCCGCGCCGACCACCACACCCACCAGCGGGGTGAGGAAGGCCGACACGAAGCCGGTCACCACCCCGGTGAACGCGGCACCGATGACGACACCGACCGCCATGTCGACGACGTTGCCGCGCATCATGAATTCGCGGAATCCCTTGAGCACTGCTCTCTCCTGCTCGATCGAAGCCGTTTGCCGGTCGAAGCCGTCCGGGGACGCTCCGAGCCTCTGAAGCCACTGCCAGCCGATAAAAATAGGACAAAAGCCCTGGAGGTCCAAACCCCCAGGGCTCCGGTCCGTCGTCGGACCCGGCAGCCGGCCTCGCGGGCGGCGGCGAACGGCCGCCCCGACCGGGCTCCGACGACTAGGCGAGCGGGTCCGGAGCTGCGGTGATGCCGAGCTTGGCCAGCTCGGCCCGGCCGCCGTCGAAGGAGGTCAGCACCAGCGGCCCCTCCTCGGTCACGGCCACCGAGTGCTCCCAGTGCGAGGCCCAGGTACCGTCGTTGGTCACGACGGTCCAGTCGTCCTCCAGCACCGTCGTGTGCGGCGTGCCGAGCGACACCATGGGCTCGATGGCCAGCACGGTGCCGGGGATCAGCTTGGGGCCCTTCCCGCGGCCGCGCTCGACGTAGTTCAGGACGTGCGGCTCCATGTGCATCGCGGTGCCGATGCCGTGGCCGCCGTAGCCCTCGGTGATGCCCCACTTGCCCTTCGGCGGCAGCGGCTGGCGGCGGATGAAGCCCTCGATCGCCTTGGAGACGTCGACCAGGCGGTTGCCCTTCTTCATCTGGGCGATGCCGGCCCACATCGAGCCCTCGGTGACGCGGCTCAGCATCTCCACCTCGGGCCGGGCCTCGCCGACGGCCACCGAGATCGCCGCGTCGCCGTGCCAGCCGTCCAGGATGGCGCCGCAGTCGATCGAGATCAGGTCGCCCTCCTCCAGCACCCGGTCGCCCGGGATGCCGTGCACGACCTCGTTGTTCACCGAGGCGCAGATCACACCGGGGAACCAGAGCCCGCCGTGGTGGGCGCGGAAGTTGGAGGTCGCGCCGTGGTCCGTGATGACCTTGTCGGCGATGTCGTTGAGTTCCTGGGTGGTCACACCCGGGGCTACCGCCTCGCGGCACGCCTTGAGCGCCTCGGCGACGACCAGTCCGGCCGCTCGCATCTTCGCGATCTGCTCGGAGGTCTTGATCTCCACCATCTGGTCACGCCTTCCTTGGTCTCCCGCGCGGTCCTTGCCGGGCGGCCGTGCACTCGTTCCACCGTACGACGACCTACGGCCGCGCTGCCCCGGAAGGGCAACGCGGCCGTAGGTACGCCGCTCAAAAACTCAGCTGTCCTGCTTCAGCGCCTCGATCGCGCGGGCGGTGACCTCGTCCACCTTGCCGAGGGCCGGGATCGTCGCGATCAGGCCCTGCTGGCGGTAGTAGTCGATGATCGGCTCGGTCTCCGTGTGGTAGACCTCCAGCCGCGTCCGCACCTTGTCCTCGGTGTCGTCCGAACGCTGGTACAGCTCGCCGCCGCACTCGTCGCAGACGCCCTCGGTCTTCGGCGCGTTGTAGTCCACGTGGAACACGTGGCCGCCGTCGTTGCGGCAGAGGCGACGGCCGGCGATCCGCCGGACCACCTCGTCCTCGGGGACCTCCAGGTCCAGCACGCCGTCGAGCGCGATGCCCTGCTCGGTGAGGAACTCGTCCAGCGCCTTGGCCTGGCCAAGGTTGCGCGGAAAGCCGTCCAGCAGGAAGCCGTTGACGGCGTCCTCCTGGAGCATCCGGTCCTTGGCCATCCCGATCGTGACCTCGTCCGGCACCAGCCGGCCCGCGTCCATGTAGCTCTTGGCCTCGACACCCAGCGGGGTGCCCTGGCCGATGTTGGCGCGGAAGAGGTCGCCGGTGGAGATGTGGGGAATGGACAGGGTCTTGGCGAGCAGGTGCGCCTGAGTACCCTTCCCGGCCCCGGGAGGCCCGACGAGGACGATTCGCATCAGCGGAGGAACCCTTCGTAATTGCGCTGCTGGAGCTGGCTCTCGATCTGCTTCACAGTTTCGAGTCCGACGCCGACGACGATGAGGACGCTGGTGCCGCCGAACGGGAAGTTGGTCTGCTGTCCGAAGGCGACCAGGGCGATCATCGGGATCAACGCGATCAGGCCCAGGTAGAGCGAACCCGGCCACGTGATGCGGGTGAGCACGTAGTTCAGGTACTCGGCCGTCGGGCGGCCGGCCCGGATACCCGGGATGAACCCACCATACTTCTTCATGTTGTCGGCAACTTCTTCGGGGTTGAAGGAGATGGCGACGTAGAAGAAGGCGAAGAAGACGATCAGCAGGAAGTACGTGGCCATGTAGACCGGGTGGTCACCGCGGACGAAGTGCTGGTTGATCCACACCGCCCAGCCGGACTGGCTGTTGGTCAGCTGGACCACCAGGGCCGGGATGTACAGCAGGGACGAGGCGAAGATGACCGGGATGACACCGGCCTGGTTCACCTTCAGCGGGATGTAGGTCGACGTGCCGCCGAAGGCCCGGCGGCCGATCATCCGCTTCGCGTACTGCACCGGGATCCGCCGCTGCGCCTGCTCGACGAAGATGACGAGCATCACAACGATGACGCCGATCGCGATGACGGAGAGGAACTCGACCCAGCCACCGCCGATGGTGCCGGAACCCTTGATGGCCCACATCGAGGTCGGGAACTGCGCGGCGATCGAGGTGAAGATCAGCAGCGACATGCCGTTGCCGATACCGCGGTCGGTGATCAGCTCGCCCAGCCACATGATCACCGTGGTGCCGGCGGTCATGGTCAGGACCATCACGGCGATCCGGAAGACCCCGGTGTCCGGCACGATCTGGTTGGCGTAGACGCAGCCGGAGAAGAGCGCGCCGCTGGAGGCCGTCGCCACGATGCCGGTGCCCTGGAGCACCGCGAGCGCGATGGTCAGGTACCGGGTGTACTGCGTGATCTTCGCGGTACCGGCCTGGCCCTCCTTCTTCAGCGCCTCGAGTCGCGGGATCACGACCGTGAGGAGCTGGAGGATGATGCTCGCCGTGATGTACGGCATGATGCCGAGGGCGAAGATCGTCAGCTGGAGGAGCGCGCCACCGCTGAACAGGTTGACCAGTCCGAAGAGGCCGTTGTTCTTGGTCTCCTTGATACAGGCGTGAACCGCCTGGAAGTCCACCCCTGGAACAGGGATGTGCGAGCCCAGCCGGAACAGCACCATGATGCCCAGCGTGAACAGCAGCTTCTTGCGCAGGTCGGGCGTCTGGAACGCCCGCGCGAACGCACTGAGCACGGTGCCTCCTGCGCCTCCCGCGCGTCGTCGGCGGGAGGGTCGGTCCTGAATGGGAGTTTGGGCGGTACGGGCCCCCGTACAGACGGCACAGGCGAGCCTACGCGCAGCCTACAAGGGAACTCCACGGACTCTAACAGTGCGCGGCCACTCGAAAGAAGCGCGTACCGTCCCTCCCCCACTCATGGGGTACGGGATGCCCGGTTTTGCCACACAAAAGAACGAGGGCGGATCACCGGAATCCGGACCGCCGGGAAAGGGCGCGGCCGGAAACGGCGCAAGCCCCGCACCTCCCTGAGGGGAAGTGCGGGGCTCACGAAGTCAGCGGGCTCAGACGAGCTCGGTGACGGTACCGCCGGCGGCGGTGATCTTCTCGGTGGCCGAGCCGGAGACGGCGTCGACCGTCACCTGCAGGGCGACCGAGATCTCGCCGGTGCCGAGCACCTTGACGAGGGAGTTCTTGCGAACCGCGCCCTTGGCGACCAGGTCCTCGACAGTGACCTCGCCACCCTGCGGGTAGAGCTCGGCCAGCTTGTCGAGGTTGACAACCTGGAACGTGATCTTGAACGGGTTCTTGAAGCCCTTCAGCTTCGGCAGGCGCATGTGGAGGGGCATCTGGCCACCCTCGAAGCGCTGCGGAACCTGGTAACGGGCCTTGGTGCCCTTGGTGCCACGACCGGCGGTCTTACCCTTGGAGCCCTCACCACGACCGACACGGGTCTTGGCGGTCTTGGCACCCGGGGCGGGACGCAGGTTGTGCACCTTGATCGGCGAGTCAGCCATCTCAGTCCACCTCCTCGACCGTGACGAGGTGACGCACGGTCTGGGCCATCCCGCGGATCTCGGGACGGTCCTCCTTGACGACCACATCGTGCATGCGCTTCAGACCCAGCGAGCGCAGCGTCTCGCGGTGGTTCTGCTTGCTGCCGATGTAGGACTTGGTCTGCGTGATCTTCAGGCGAGCCATCAGGCGCTCACCCCTGCAGCACGAGCCCGCAGCAGAGCCGCGGGAGCCACGTCCTCCAGCGGCAGGCCACGACGGGCGGCGATCTCCTCGGGGCGCACGAGGCCCTTCAGAGCGGCCACCGTGGCGTGCACGATGTTGATCGCGTTGTCGGAGCCGAGCGACTTCGACAGGATGTCGTGAATACCGGCGCACTCCAGCACGGCACGCACCGGGCCACCGGCGATAACACCGGTACCGGGGGCAGCCGGCTTCAGGAGCACGACGCCGGCAGCCTTCTCGCCCTGGATCGGGTGCGGGATGGTGCCCTGGATACGGGGGACCTTGAAGAAGTTCTTCTTGGCCTCCTCAACACCCTTGGCGATGGCGGCCGGAACCTCCTTCGCCTTCCCGTAACCGACACCTACGGTGCCGTCACCGTCGCCCACCACGACCAGCGCGGTGAAGCTGAAACGACGACCACCCTTGACAACCTTGGCGACACGGTTGATCGCGACCACACGCTCGACGTAAGCGGTCTTCTCGACGGCGGGGGCGTTGCCCCGGTCGTCACGCTTACGGTCACGCCGCTCGCCACCGCCGGTGCCGCCGCCGGCGCCGCTACCGCGGCGCTGGGGTCCAGCCATTGGAATTACCTCTCTCGATTACGTCCGTCGACTGAGCCGACGAGCGGCTTAGAAGTCGAGCCCGGCCTCGCGGGCCGCGTCCGCCAGGGCGGCGATGCGGCCGGCGTACCGGTTGCCCGCGCGGTCGAAGACGACCGACTCGATGCCGGCAGCCTTGGCGCGCTCGGCGACCAGGCTCCCGACCTTCTTGGCCAGCTCGGTCTTGTCGCCCTCGGCGCCCTTGATGGACACGTCGAGGGTGGACGCCGACGCCAGGGTGTGACCCTGCGCGTCGTCGATGACCTGGGCGACCATGTGACGGTTCGAGCGCGTCACGACGAGGCGCGGACGCACCTCGGTGCCGACGACGCGCTTGCGAACGCGGATCGCGCGGCGCTTGCGAGCGGCGCTCTTGTAGGCGTTGCCCTTGCCGATCTTGACAGAGACGCTCATCGCTTACTTACCACTCTTTCCGACCTTGCGGCGGATGACCTCGCCCGCGTACTTGACGCCCTTGGCCTTGTACGGGTCGGGCTTGCGCAGCTTGCGGATCTTTGCGGCGACCTCGCCGACCTTCTGCTTGTCGATGCCGTCCACGTGGAACTTGGTGGCCGACTCGACGACGAAGGTGATGCCCTCCGGGGCCTCGACCAGGATCGGGTGGCTGTAGCCCAGCTGGAACTCCATGTTGGAGCCCTTCGCCAGAACTCGGTAGCCGACACCGCTGATCTCCAGCGACTTGCGGTAGCCCGCGGTCACGCCGGTGATCATGTTCGCCACCAGCGTGCGGGAAAGGCCGTGCAGGGCCTTCGACAGACGCTCGTCGTTGGGGCGGGTGACGAGCAGGTTGCCGTCCTCGCCCTTGCCGATCTCGATCGGCGCGGCGACGTGGTGGGTGAGGGAGCCCTTCGGGCCCTTCACCGAGACCGCCTGGCCATCGATGGTGACGTCCACGCCGGCGGGAACCGGGATGGGCAGCCGTCCAATGCGCGACATTGCTGTACCTCCGTTTCCCGAATTACCAGACGTAGGCGAGAACTTCTCCGCCTACGCCCTTCTTGGCAGCCTGCTTGTCGGTGAGGAGACCCGAGGACGTGGAGATGATCGCCACGCCCAGGCCGCCGAGCACCTTCGGCAGGTTGGTGGACTTTGCGTAGACCCGCAGGCCCGGCTTGCTGATCCGCTTGATGCCAGCGATCGAGCGCTCACGGTTGGGGCCGAACTTGAGCTCGATGGTCAGCTTCTTGCCGACCTCGCCCTCGACGGGCTCCTCAACCTTGTAGGAGGAGATGTACCCCTCCTGCTGCAGGATCTCGGCGACGTGCGCCTTGATCTTGCTGGCCGGCATCGCCACGGAATCGTGGTACGCCGAGTTCGCGTTACGCAGACGCGTGAGCATGTCTGCGATGGGGTCGGTCATGGTCATGATGGCCTCAGGCCTCTCTCGCCGTGGTTTCTCCGCGCCAGGTCCCCCCGCCGCACTCCGAGGAGTGCGGCAGGGGCACAGACGCAGGGGACCTGCGGCGTCGTAAGACTGGGTGCGAGCCCTCCGAAGAGGGTCGACGGCAGCTATGGAGCTCCCGCGACAGGGGGCCCGACCTCACTACCTTACGGGATTCCGTACGCAGCCCCAAAAACGGGGCACTGTGGGATCGGGCACACCTGCTTCGCTATGGCGTTACCGCGAGGTCCTGGACTACCAGGAGCTCTTGGTCACGCCCGGCAGCTCGCCGCGGTGGGCCATCTCACGGAGGCACACACGGCAGAGGCCGAACTTGCGGTACACCGAGTGCGGACGACCGCAGCGCTGGCACCGGGTGTAGGCCCGGACGCCGAACTTCGGCTTCCGCTCGGCCTTCGCGATGAGGGACTTCTTCGCCATTGGCTCACGCCTCCTTGAACGGGAAGCCCAGAGCACGCAGGAGCGCCCGGCCCTCGTCGTCGGTCTGAGCGGTGGTCACGACGGTGATGTCCATACCGCGCTGACGGTCGACCTTGTCCTGGTCGATCTCGTGGAACATAACCTGCTCGGTCAGACCGAAGGTGTAGTTGCCACGGCCGTCGAACTGCTTGGGGGAGAGACCGCGGAAGTCACGGATACGCGGCAGGGCCAGCGACACCAGACGGTCCAGGAACTCCCACATGCGGTCACCACGGAGGGTGACGTGGGTGCCGATCGGCTGGCCCTCGCGCAGCTTGAACTGCGCGATGGACTTGCGAGCCTTGGTCACGGCCGGCTTCTGACCGGTGATCGCGGTCAGGTCGCGGATCGCGCCCTCGATCAGCTTGCTGTCACGGGCGGCCTCGCCGACACCCATGTTGACGACGACCTTGACCAGGCCGGGCGTCAGCATGACGTTCTCGTACGAGAACTGCTCCTGCAGCTGACCCTTGATCTCGGAGTTGTAACGCTCCTTGAGACGGGGGGTCACCTTCTCAACAGACGTCTCAGACATCAGATGTCCTCACCGGTTCGCTTGGCAACGCGGATCTTGTTGCCCTCGTCATCGAAGCGGTAGCCAACGCGGGTGACGACCTTCTTGCCGTCCTTCTCCACGACCAGCTGGACGTTGGAGACGTGCACCGGGGCCTCGACGGTGACAATGCCACCCTGAGTACCCGGGCCCGGCTTGGTGTGCTTCTTGACCCGGTTCACACCCTCGACCAGGACCTTGTTCTCGGCGGGCATGGCCTGAATGACCTTGCCCTGCTTGCCGCGGTCCTTGCCGGTGATGACCTGGACCAGGTCACCCTTCTTGATCTTCATGCTGTTCGCCATGGGTTAGAGCACCTCCGGCGCAAGCGAGATGATCTTCATGAACTTCTTGTCGCGCAGCTCGCGGCCCACCGGGCCGAAGATGCGGGTACCGCGGGGGTCACCGTCGGTGTTCTTGAGAACGACAGCGGCGTTCTCGTCGAACCGGATGTACGAACCGTCGGGACGACGGCGCGACTTCACGGTACGGACGACGACGCACTTGACGACGTCACCCTTCTTCACCGAACCGCCGGGGATCGCGTCCTTGACGGTGGCGACGATGACGTCCCCGATACCGGCGTAGCGGCGACCGGAACCACCGAGAACGCGGATGCAAAGGATTTCCTTCGCGCCCGTGTTGTCGGCGACACGCAGTCGCGACTCCTGCTGGATCACAGCTTTCTCCTGATCGTCAACGAGAGCTGACGGGCCGGCCGCTGCTCACACCAGCGCCCGCGAGGGACCTGGTGCACATACGGCCGTACCGCATCAACTTCGTTACTTGGCCTTCTCGAGGATCTCGACGACGCGCCAGCGCTTCGTCGCGGACAGCGGGCGGGTCTCCGCGAGGAGGACCCGGTCGCCGATGCCGCAGGCGTTCGCCTCGTCGTGCGCCTTCAGCTTGTTCGTACGGCGGATGACCTTGCCGTACAGCGCGTGCTTGACGCGGTCCTCGACGGCGACGACGACGGTCTTGTCCATCTTGTCGCTGACGACGAGGCCCTCACGGGTCTTGCGGAAACCGCGCGTCTCGTTGGTGTTCTCAGTCATCAGGCGTTCTCCACCGTCTCGATGCCCAGCTCGCGCTCGCGCATCAGGGTGTAGATCCGCGCGATGTCCTTACGGACCAGCTTGAGCCGTCCGTGGTTGTCGAGCTGCCCGGTCGCCGCCTGGAAGCGGAGGTTGAACAGCTCCTCCTTGGCCTCACGGAGCTTGGCAACGAGACCCTCGTTGTCCAGCTCGCGGAGGTCAGCAGCCTTGGTGCCGGCCGACATCAGCTCTCACCTGCCTCGCGCCGGATGATCCGGCACTTCATCGGGAGCTTGTGAGCTGCGCGGGTCAGCGCCTCACGAGCCACCTTCTCGTTGGGGTACGACAGCTCGAACATGACCCGACCCGGGTGCACGTTCGCGATCCACCACTCGGGCGAACCCTTACCGGAACCCATGCGGGTCTCGGCCGGCTTCTTGGTGAGCGGACGGTCCGGGTAGATGTTGATCCAGACCTTGCCGCCACGCTTGATGTGACGGGTGACGGCGATACGAGCGGACTCGATCTGCCGGTTCGTCACGTAGGCCGGGGTGACGGCCTGGATGCCGTACTCGCCGAAGGCGAGCTCGGTGCCACCCTTGGCAGCGCCGCGGCGCTTGGGGTGGTGCTGCTTGCGGTGCTTGACCCGACGGGGGATCAGCATTGCGGTCAGGCCTCCGTTCCGGTGTTCTCGGCAGCCGGGGTCTCGGCGGCGACCGGGGCCTGAGCCTCGGCACCGGCGGGACGACGGCCACGGCCACCGCGCTCGCCACCACGGCGCTCGCCACCGCGGGCGGGACGACCACCCTCGGGACGGGCCGGACGGTTGCCCGAGCGGGCAGCGGCGTTCTCAGCGCGGACCTCGGCGATGTTCTTGACGTCGCCCTTGTAGATCCAGACCTTCACGCCGATACGGCCGAAGGTCGTCTTGGCCTCGAAGAAGCCGTAGTCGACGTTCGCGCGCAGGGTGTGCAGCGGCACACGGCCCTCGCGGTAGAACTCCGAACGGCTCATCTCGGCGCCGCCGAGACGACCGGAGCACTGGACCTTGATGCCCTTGGCGCCGGACTTCATGGTGCCCTGCATCGACTTGCGCATGGCACGGCGGAAGGAGACGCGGGAGGACAGCTGCTCCGCGACGCCCTGAGCCACGAGCTGGGCGTCCAGCTCGGGGTTCTTGACCTCGAGGATGTTCAGCTGGACCTGCTTGCCGGTCAGCTTCTCGAGGTCGCCGCGGATGCGGTCGGCCTCGGTGCCACGGCGACCGATGACGATGCCGGGGCGCGCGGTGTGGATGTCGACGCGGACGCGGTCGCGGGTGCGCTCGATCTCGACCTTGGAGATGCCGGCGCGCTCCATGCCCTTCGTCATCATGCGACGAATGGCGACGTCTTCCTTGACGTAGTCCTTGTACAGCTTGTCGGCGTACCAGCGGGACTTGAAGTCCGTGCTGATGCCGAGGCGGAACCCGTGCGGGTTAACCTTCTGGCCCATTACCGGGTCCCTTCCTTGCTGCTGACGACCACGGTGATGTGGCTGGTCCGCTTGCGGATCCGGTAGGCACGGCCCTGGGCACGCGGACGGAACCGCTTCAGGGTCGGGCCCTCGTCAACGTACGCCTCGCTGATGACGAGGTCGTCCACGTTGGAGTGGTTGTAGTTGTGCGCGGCGTTGGCAATGGCGCTGTCGAGCACCTTGCCGACCGGCACGGTCGCGGCCTGCGGAGCGAAACGCAGGACCGCCTGGGCCTCCGTGGCGTTCAGGCCACGGATGAGGTCCACCACGCGGCGGGCCTTCATGGGCGTGACGCGGATGTACCGCGCCTGGGCCCTGGCTTCCATGGTTGTCCCCTTGCTGGTGTAAGTCATTGAGTCGGTAATCTCGCTGGCGACTAGCGACGCTTCGACTTGCGGTCGTCCTTGACGTGACCGCGGAAGGTACGCGTCGGCGCGAACTCGCCGAGCTTGTGGCCGACCATCGACTCGGTGACGAACACCGGGACGTGCTTACGGCCATCGTGCACCGCGATCGTGTGGCCGAGCATGGCCGGGAAGATCACGGAGCGACGGGACCAGGTCTTGATGACGTTCTGGGTACCCGCCTCGTTCTGCGCGTCCACCTTCTTGAGAAGGTGGCCGTCAATGAAGGGGCCCTTCTTGAGACTGCGCGGCATCTGACCTGCTCCTAGCGCTTCTTGTTGGTCTTGCGGCGGCGCACGATGAGAGCGTCCGACGCCTTCTTCGGGCGACGGGTACGACCCTCCTTCTGGCCCCACGGCGAGACCGGGTGGCGACCACCGGAGGTCTTACCCTCACCACCACCGTGCGGGTGGTCGATCGGGTTCATGGCCACACCACGCACGGTCGGGCGAACGCCCTTCCAGCGCATACGGCCGGCCTTGCCCCAGTTGATGTTCGACTGCTCGGCGTTGCCGACCTCGCCGACGGTCGCGCGGCAGCGCGCGTCGACCAGGCGGATCTCACCGGAGGGCATGCGCAGGTGCGCCATCTTGCCCTCACGCGCCAGCAGCTGAATGCCGGCACCGGCGGAGCGGGCCATCTTGGCACCGCCACCGGGACGCAGCTCCACCGCGTGGATGGTCGTACCGACCGGGATGTTGCGAAGCGGCAGGTTGTTGCCGGGCTTGATGTCGGCGCCGGCGCCGTTCTCGACCCGGTCACCCTGCGCGATGCCGCGCGGAGCGATGATGTAGCGCTTCTCGCCGTCCGCGTAGTGCAGGAGCGCGATGCGCGCGGTGCGGTTCGGGTCGTACTCGATGTGCGCGACCTTGGCCGGCACGCCGTCCTTGTCGTGACGACGGAAGTCGATCACACGGTAGGCGCGCTTGTGACCGCCACCCTGGTGGCGAACGGTGATCCGACCGGCGTTGTTACGGCCGCCCTTGCTGTGCAGGGGGCGAACCAGCGACTTTTCCGGCGTGGACCGCGTGATTTCGACGAAGTCGGCCACGCTGGAGCCACGGCGGCCCGGCGTAGTCGGCTTGTACTTGCGGATACCCATTTTCGTCCTCGTCTTGATCGACGATCACGGCCTCCGTCAGGAGGTCGGACCACCGAAGATGTCGATGCGGTTGCCCTCAGCCAGCGTCACGATGGCGCGCTTGGTGTCCTTGCGCTTGCCAAAACCCGTCTTGGAGCGCTTGCGCTTGCCCTGACGGTTGAGCGTGTTGACGGACTCGACCTTGACCGAGAAGACCGCCTCGACGGCCTGCTTGATCTGGGTCTTGTTGGCACCGGGCGACACGACGAACGTGTACTTGTTCTCGTCGAGGAGCGAGTAGCTCTTCTCGGAGATGACCGGCTTCACCAGGACATCACGGGGGTCCGTGAACGTCTTGCTCGTGATCTCTGCAGCCATCAGGCGGCGCTCCCTTCGAGCTCGCCCTCAGCAGCCACGGCCTTGGCGGACGCGGCGGGACCCGCCACGAAACGCTCGAAGGCGGCCTGGGTGAAGACCACGTCGTCGGAGACGAGCACGTCGTAGGTGTTCAGCTGGCCGGCGTCCAGGATGTGCACGTGCGGCAGGTTGCGGGCGCTCTTCAGACCCAGCTCGTCGGCACGCTCGACGACGAGGAGGATGTTCTTGCGCTCGGTGATCTTGCCGAACAGACCCTTGGCGGCCTTGGTCGACGGCGCCTCGGCCGCGATCACGTCGGTGACGACGTGGATGCGGTTGTGGCGGGCCCGGTCGGTGAGCGCACCGCGGAGGGCGGCGGCGATCATCTTCTTGGGCGTCCGCTGCGAGTAGTCACGCGGCACGGGACCGTGCACGACGCCACCGCCGGCGAACTGCGGGGCGCGGGTCGAGCCCTGACGGGCGCGGCCGGTGCCCTTCTGGCGGTACGGCTTCTTGCCGCCACCGCGGACCTCGCCACGAGTCTTGGTCTTGTGGGTGCCCTGACGGGCCGCAGCGAGCTGCGCCACGACGACCTGGTGCATCAGCGGAACGCTGACCCTCGCGTCGAAGATCTCGGCCGGAAGCTCCAGGCTGCCGGTCTTGTCGCCCGAGGGCGACAGGATGTCAATGGTGCTCATATCCTCACAGCCCCTTCGCCGCGGTGCGGACGAGGACGAGGCCGCCGTTCGGGCCCGGGATTGCGCCCTTGATGAGGAGCAGCCCCTTCTCCGCGTCAACGGCATGGATGGTCAGGTTCTGGGTGGTCACGCGCTCGTGGCCCATCCGGCCGGCCATCCGTACGCCCTTGAACACACGACCCGGGGTGGCGCAGCCACCGATCGAGCCGGGCGAGCGGTGCTTGCGCTGCACACCGTGACCGGCGCCGAGGCCCCGGAAGTTGTGGCGCTTCATGACACCGGCGAAGCCCTTGCCCTTGGAGGTGCCGGTCACGTCGACCTTGACACCCGCCTCGAACAGCTCCGCGGTGATCTCCTGGCCGAGGGTGTACTCGGACGCGTCCGTCGTACGGAGCTCGACCAGGTGACGACGCGGGGTGACGCCGGCCTTGGCGAAGTGGCCCGCGAGGGGCTTGTTCACCTTGCGGGGGTCGATCTCGCCGAAGCCGATCTGCACGGCGTCGTAGCCGGCCGGGCTGTCGGCGGTGTGGACCTGGGTCACGACATTGGGCCCAGCCTTGACGACGGTCACCGGAACGATCCGGTTGTTCTCGTCCCAGACCTGGGTCATGCCGAGCTTCTCGCCCAGGATGCCCTTAATCTGCTTAGCCATCTTCGGTGCGCCTCTCAGAGCTTGATCTCGATGTCGACGCCAGCCGGCAGGTCGAGACGCATGAGCGAGTCAACCGTCTTCGGCGTGGGGTCGAGGATGTCGATCAGACGCTTGTGAGTACGCATCTCGAAGTGCTCGCGCGAGTCCTTGTACTTGTGCGGCGAGCGGATGACGCAGTACACGTTCTTCTCAGTGGGCAGCGGCACCGGGCCTGCGACCTGCGCACCAGTTCGGATCACCGTCTCGACGATCTTCTTCGCCGAGGAGTCGATGACCTCGTGGTCGTAGGCCTTGAGCCGGATGCGGATCTTCTGTCCCGCCATGGCTACCTTGTAGTCCTTTTGTCATAAGTCACTGCACGGTCGTCCTCCGACCCCCGCGCTCGGGCGTGTCGCGCCCGCGCTTGCAAAAAACCGGCGAATCACTCCGTCGGTATCAGCTGTGGTCGGTGGAACCCGTCGGTTCCGTGGACGCCCGCGTTGAGGCCCCGCTCACGCTTCCCGGAAGATTCCCGTACTTTCGCCCCGCAGCTGCCGCGGTGTCGACTTCACACCACTGTGTCCACACACTGTCCGTGAACACATGAACGGCCATCACGGGAACGACGAGTACATGGGACTCGCTTCCAGTCCTCCCGGCGGGAGGCGCGCAGCATCGGCACTCAACCGAGCAACTTGGACATACTGCCACATGGAGCAGCCGTAAAGCCAATCGGGGCCGGTGGGGGTATCCCCCACCGGCCCCGACCGCACGGCCCGGCCGCGCGAAGTCACGCGGCGGCCGGACCGTGTGACGCTCAGTGCTTGCGCCAGACCATCCAGCCCTGGCCCTTGTTGACCCGCTCGACGTACCACTGCTCCGGGTGGTCGTGCCAGTAGGCCTCGGGCGCCTTGCCCTCCTCCGGCAGCGGGGTGACGATCACGTTCGCCTGCGGGGGGACGGGCTGCCAGCGGGGGTCGCGGTACCAGACCCGGCCGAGGTAGACCTCGTAGGCCTGGGCCATCCGCGTGCTGCCGTCGAGGTCCCAGGCGAGCACCACGTTGTCCTTGGGCTTGATGCCCGCGGCCTTGGTGAAACCGGTCGCGTAGGTCTTGCGCCAGGACGTGTACGGGTCGGTGATCTGCTCGGTGATGGTGGTCGTCGCGAACCCGGCGAACAGCGCGAGCGAGAGGCCGACCGCCCAGAGGACCTTGCGTCCGCCCGCGAGCAGGAGCATCACGACCGCGCCGAGGATGATGAACGCCGCGGTCGTCGACCGCATCATGTTCAGCTTGCTCCAGTCGCTGGCCAGGAACAGGACGTCCGGCATGCCCCAGCCGATGAAGACCTGCTTGTACAGCTGCGAGCCCGCCGACCAGATCACCAGCTGGGCGAGGAGCAGGGTCAGGCCGACCGTGCCGGCCACCGCGTAGCCGAGGCTGCGCCGGCCGAACCGGGCCAGGACGGCGATTCCGGCCACGAAGGCGACCGGGACCAGGTACGACAGGTAGCGGGCGTAGACCCAGTTGTCGATCCGGGCGTCGTCCGGGAGGGCCGCGGCGGAGGCCAGCGCGGTGCCGAAGAGCAGCGCCACCATGACGCCGCCGACGATCCGGTGCGGGCGCGGGAAGCGGCTGCTGAAGAGCGCGAACAGGCAGGTGACGACCGCCAGGCCGCCGATGCCCCAGGTGGAGACGATGAAGTACCAGATCTGCCCGGTGGTCCTGGTCAGCGTGCGCTGCAGGATGTCGGGGTTCTTCAGGCCGTCCCACAGGTACGAGCCGACCTTGCTCGGCTCCACCTCGAACTGGCGGTTGAGCCACCAGGACAGCGCCTTGGCGAAGAGCACGCCGGCACCCAGCGCACCGAGGCCCGCCACGGTGGTCCGCCACGGCGCCCAGCGCAGCAGCAGGACGCCGACGAAGACCACCCCGGTCAGGGCCACCACGACGCCGCCGCGGTCGTGCGTCGCCAGCGAGTAGGCGGCGGCGGCACCCGTGCCGGCCGCGTACCAGTAGCGGTGCTTGGTGGGGCCGTCGCTCAGCCAGCCGTGCATGCAGAGCAGCCAGGCCAGGATCAGCACCGGCAGGACGGTGTCCGCCATGACGTACTCGGAGTAGAAGATCACCGGCGGCAGCAGCGCGGTGACCCCGGCGAACACGTACGCCAGCAGCCGGCGCAGGCCCAGGCGGCGGAGCGCCAGGTAGGCCAGCGGGAAGACCAGCGCGTTGAGCAGCGCGTTGATCCCCATGATCAGGTGGTAGGCCATCGCCGGGTCGTCGGAGAGCCGCAGGGCCGGGGAGATCAGCAGCGGGTAGCCCCCGGGGATCACCACGCCGACCGGCATCTCGGTGGTCTGGCGTCCGGCGAGCACACGGGCCAGGACGAGGTAGGAGTCCTCGTCCGCGTGCACCGAGGGGTAGCTCAGGTGGCGGACGAGCACCAGCCGGAAGGCGACCTCGACGGCGTACCCGACCACCAGGGCGGCCGGCCAGAACCACCGCCGGCCGCGGGCCTCCTCGAACCGCTGCACAGCCCGGGCCGTCAGACCCGTCGACCGGGACGCGGCGACCGGCTGTCCGCCCGTCCGAGCACCGTCCCGGTGCTCCTCGACAGTTTCCGCTGAAGTCTGCACTGAACTCCGACTCTTCCTAGTCCGGCTCCGCATAGGATTTCGGCAGACCGCCCGGCCCGACCGCGGCCCACTCCGCCGGACCGTTCGTCCGAACGGGCCGGCTGCGGAGGTCACGCTAACAAGTGGCGCACCAGGTCATGCGCTTCCCGGTCGCGGCGTACACGGACCGATCGCGTCCGGCCCGTTCACATACCACACCCAGCGTGACGCTCATGGTAGCCACAGGCCGCAGGCGTGTCATAACGTGACCGCCGAGTGGTCGCCACGCCGCCGCGCCCCCACGGCTCGAAAACGGCCCCGATAAGCTGGGAACAGCCACTCGTGCAATCCCTCGCCACCGACCCCAGGGCCGCCCCCGACACCCGGGGCCGCCTGGCTCACCTACCGGCCCGGAGCCTCCACACATGTCACGCACTCAGCGCAAGCGGCCCGCCTTGCTGGCTTGCCCCCCGCTGTCCGAGGCGCTCGGACGCAAGAACGGCTTCGGACTGCTGCGTCTCGTCCTCGCGCTCTCGGTGATCTTCGCCCATGCCATGCCGCTCGGTATGGGGAAGCACGACCTCGGTTACGACCAGGCGCAAGGCCAGACGAACGTCGGCGCGATGGCGGTCGCCGGCTTCTTCGTCCTCTCCGGCCTGCTGATCACCCGCAGTGGTATGCGGCTGAGCACCGGCCGGTTCATGTGGAACCGGGCGATCCGCATCCTTCCCGGTCTCTGGGTCTGCCTGCTGGTCACGGCGCTCGTCATCGCGCCGCTCGTCGCGTACCACCAGGGCCGGCTCGACGGCTTCTGGTCGCACCCCCAGGGGCCGTGGTCCTACCTCAAGGCCAACTACGGGATCGGCGTCGGCCAGTGGGGCGTCTCCGGCCTGCTGGACCACAACCCGCACCCGACCGCCTTCAACGGCTCGGTCTGGTCGCTCTCCTACGAGGTGTTCTGCTACATCGCGGTCGCCGCGCTCGCCGCGCTCGGGATCCTCCACCGGGCCCGCTGGGCGGTGGCCCTGCTGGTCGCCGGCATGTACGCCTACCTGGTGTCGATGGCGGTGGACTTCGACCGGCTGCGCCTGCCGCTCTACGCCCCGACCGACCTGCAGGGCTGGCGCTTCCCGTTCCTCGACTGGCTGAGCATGGAGATGCTGCTGCCGGTGGGCTTCATGTTCGGCCTCGGCGCGGTCGCCGAGCTCTACAAGAAGCGCCTCCCGATCAACCCGGTCGCCGGTGTGCTGGCGTTCGGCGTCGTCCTCGCCACCGCCCACTACGGCGGTTTCACCGTCATCGGCCTGCCGGCCTTCGCCTACGTGCTGCTCGTCCTGGCCGCGCGGATGCCCGGCCCGCTGACCAAGGTCGGCACCAAGGTCGACCTCTCGTACGGCGTCTACATCTACGCCTTCCCGATCCAGCAGTGCCTGACCCTCTGGGAGGTCAACCGCCACGGCTACGCCGTCTACACGGCCCTGTCGGTGGCGCTGGCGCTCCTCGCGGCGCTCTGCTCCTGGTTCCTGGTGGAGAAGCCCGCCCTCAAGCTCAAGGACCTCGGCCTGCGCCGGCCCCCGAAGGCCGGTCCGGGCACGGCCGGCACGGCGGCCCCGGCAGCGGCTCCCGCCGGCACCACCGCCCCCGCCCCGGCGCCCCTCGGCGGGGTCGGGGTCACGGCGACCACCGCCGGTGGGGTCCACGCGGCCCGCTGACCGGCCGGACACCCGCACCGACGCCTCGGGCCCGGTACGCACCCGCGTACCGGGCCCGAGGCGTTCCGGCGCGCGGAGCCCGCGGAGCCGGCCGCACCGGCAGGACGGCCCACCGGGCCCGGGAACGAGTGCGGCCCCGCCGCGTGGTGCGGCGGGGCCGGAACCCGGTCAACGTCCTCGTGCCGGTGCTTCCAGGCCCTAGGCCCGGCCGACGAGCTCGGGGCGACGGGCGGCCTGGCGGCTCGCGGGCTGGATCGCCTTCAGGTGCGCGGGCATCCGGCGGATCATCGCGAGCAGCAGCACCAGACCGGCGCGGGACAGGTAGATCATGGCCTTGACCGGCGAGGCGCTGGGCGTACCGGTGGTGCGCTCGCGCATGGCGACCGGCACCTGGCGCACGACGAAGCCGCAGCGGGCCGCGCCGACCATGCTCTCGATGGTGTCACCCAGGTACTCGACCGGGTACCACTGCGCGAAGAACTCGATGAGCGGCTTGTTGCACGCCTTGAAGCCCGACGTGGTGTCGGTCAGGCGGGTGCGGGTGATGCGCGAGAGCACCACCGACAGCAGCTTCATCGCCCACTTGCGGGGGCCGCGCACCTTGTAGCTGCCCTCGCCGTCGAAGCGGGCGCCGATGACGAGGTCCGCCTCGTCCAGCTTGGCCAGCAGGGCGGGGACGTAGGCGGGGTCGTGCTGACCGTCGGCGTCGCACTGGATCGCGACGTCGTAGTCGTGCAGGTGGGCGTAGCGGTAGCCGAACCGCATCGCGCCGCCGACACCGAGGTTGTAGGGCAGCTGCGCCACGCGGGAGCCGGACGCCGCGGCGACGGCGGCGGTGTTGTCCACCGAGCCGTCGTCCACGACGAGGGTGTCCACGCCGGGGAGCTTCTGCTGGATCTCGCGGAGGATCTTGGGCAGACCCTCCGACTCGTTCCAGGCGGGAAGGATGATCAGTACCCGCTTGCCGTCGATCATGCCCTCACCTCGGGGTTGGTCGAGCCGCTCGCCTGCTGGTTCGCACCGGCGATCGGGAAGCCGTGGTGCTCGGCCAGGTGGGCGCGCATCATCGCCACGTCCTCGGCCAGGGTGCGGGTCTCCGCCTCCAGCCGAGAGGCCTCCCAGCTGAGGTGCAGCGACACCAGCAGGACCAGGACGAAGCCGGCGAACAGCACGAGGCTCACGCCGGACGCGATACCGAGCCGGCGCGCGGTTGAGTCCAGGATCGTGGGGAAGAACCCGAGCGGCGCCACGATGACGCCGATCGCGAGCCAGATAGCCGCGTACTTCTCCCGCAGCTGCTGGCGACGCAGCAGCTCCAGGATGTAGACGACCACCAGCACGCCGGTGATCGAAGTGATGACGGTGAGTTGCACGACTGGTTGCGCCTTTCAGCGGCAGTGGCGTGGCCAAGGAAAAGACATATTAAAGGCATGGCGTGAACGAATGGCCGCCGCCGGGGGTGCTGGGCGGGGCCGAGGGGTGTCACACCTCTGACGACTGGCGTGCTGCCGGGGTCGCCCGCTCCCGCGCCGAGGGAACGACCGGAGCGGACAGGGAACGGGCCAGCGCCCACAGCATGGCAGCCGCACTCACCGCCGCACCAGCCAGGTACCCGAGTTCGACCCGGGTCGCGATCTCGCCCGGCGACAGGGTCACCGCGACCAGGACGGCGGTACCCGCCAGCCAGGCCAGCAGCTGCCGCTGGTGGCGGCCGAGCGAGAGCAGCGCCTGACCGAACACGGTCGCCAGCATGTAGCAGAGGGTGCCGAGCACGAGCCAGAGGAAGTCGGTCGACCCCAGCACGCCCTGCGCCTTGAACAGCACCTGGATGGCCCACGGCCCGAGGACGACCGTCGGCAGACCGGCCGCCGTGCACATCAGCACGACGATGCCGCCGGTCCGCAGCAGCACCTTCCGGAACTCCGCCTGGTTGCCCGCGGCGGCAGCGCCGGACAGCGAGGAGACCAGCGAGGCCTGGATCGCGGCGTAGGCGAACAGCGGGACGCGGGCCAGCACCACGGCGTTGGCGAGCGCGGCGATCAGCGCCTTCGAGGAGGGCGAGAGCGAACCCACGCTCACCACCGCGGCGTTGACCATCAGCTGGGCGAGCAGGGTGGACCCGGTCAGCAGGCCCAGACCGGTGGTCACGTCGCGCCAGGCCGGGGCCGGGCCGCCGCGCCGGTCGGCGAACACCTTGCGCATCCCGATCACCGAGGCGGCCAGCGGCGAGATCACCAGGATCAGCGCGAACGCCAGCGGCGAGTGGGTGCCGAACAGCGGGATCAGCGCGGCCAGCCCGATCCGCAGCCCGCCGTCGACCGCGAGCTGGGCGCCGTACGCGCCGAAGTGGCCGAGCCCGGCCAGCGCCCCGCGGGCGACCGAGCTGACGGCGAGGCCCACCAGGGCGCCGCCGAGGCCGGCGACCAGCCAGAGGTCACCGGAGAAGAAGCGGTCGGCGATCGGCCGGGCCGCGGCGGCGACCACCAGCAGCACGACGGCCAGCACCACGACGGTGGCCAGCAGGACGCGGCGGATCGCCGGACCCGGCCCGCGACCGGCCACGTCGCGGGCCGCGACCAGGCGGTTGAGCTCCAACTCGACCGGGGAGAAGAGTCCGTACCCGACGGACATGACCACGGTCCAGAGCATGTTGACGCCCGCGACCTGGGTGGTGTCCAAGCTGTGCCCGGCAAGCGCCAGGAAGATGTACGACGAGACACCGAGCACGACGGTGCCGCCGAGAACGAGCCGCACGCCCGGGGGCAGCGCCCCCAGCAGCTTGGCCACCGGGTTCGTCATCGCAGGGAGGCCTTGGCCTTCAGCGGCTCCCACCAGGCGCGGTTCTCGCGGTACCAGGTGATGGTGGCGGCCAGGCCGTCCTCGAAACGGACCTGCGGGGTGTAGCCGAGCTCCTCGCTGATCTTGGTGATGTCCAGCGAGTAGCGCAGGTCGTGGCCCTTGCGGTCGGCGACCGGCTCGACCATGGACCAGTCGGCGCCGGCGGCCTGGAGCAGCAGCTCGGTGAGCTCCTTGTTGGTGATCTCGGTGCCGCCGCCGATGTTGTAGACCTCGCCGGACCGGCCCTTGCGCATGGCCAGCTCGATGCCGCGGCAGTGGTCGGAGACGTGCAGCCAGTCACGGATGTTGCCGCCCGTGCCGTACAGCGGCACCTTCCTGCCGTCCAGCAGGTTGGTGGTGAACAGCGGGATGACCTTCTCCGGGAACTGGTAGTGCCCGTAGTTGTTGGAGCAGCGGGTGACCACCACGTCCATGCCGTGCGTGCGGTGGTAGGCGAGCGCCAGCAGGTCGGAGCCGGCCTTGGAGGCCGAGTACGGGGAGTTGGGCGCGAGCGGCCACTCCTCGGTCCACGAGCCCTCGGAGATCGAGCCGTAGACCTCGTCGGTGGAGACGTGGACGAAGCGGCCGACACCGTGCTTCTTGGCCGAGTCCAGCAGCACCTGGGTGCCCAGGACGTTGGTGACCACGAACGGGCCCGCGCCCTCGATGGACCGGTCCACGTGGGACTCGGCGGCGAAGTGCACGACCACGTCGTGGCCGGGCATGACCTGGTCGACGGCGTCCGCGTCGCAGATGTCGCCACGCACGAAGGTGTAGCCGCTGTGACCGGCGACGGACGCCAGGTTGGCCTCGACGCCCGAGTAGGTGAGCTTGTCGAAGACGGTGATCTGATCCGTTGCGTCGGCGCTCAGCAGCTGCCTGACGAACTCTGAACCGATGAAGCCGGCGCCGCCGGTAACGAGGATGCGCATAGTGCGGGCAGTCTACCGGTGCACCCCGGGGCCATCGCCCCGGGTCAGCAGCAGGCTCCGAACCTCACATAAGCTGCGCGCATGCGTGGAATTCTCTTGGCGGGCGGTACCGGGTCACGTCTGTGGCCGCTGACCCGAGCAGTCTCGAAGCAGCTCCTCCCCGTCTTCGACAAGCCGATGATCTACTACCCGCTGTCGACCCTGGTCATGGCCGGTATCAGCGAGATCCTGATCATTACCACCCCGCAGGACCAGGAGCAGTTCCAGCGCCTGCTCGGCGACGGCTCCCAGTTCGGCCTCAAGCTCGAGTACGCCGTCCAGGAGAAGCCCGAGGGCATCGCCCAGGCCTTCGTGCTCGGCGCCGACTTCATCGGCGACGAGCCCGTCGCGCTGATCCTCGGCGACAACATCTTCCACGGCAGCGGCCTCGGCACCCGGCTCGCGGAGCGCACCTCGCCGCACGGCGGCATGGTCTTCGCCTACCCGGTCGCCGACCCGACCGCGTACGGCGTGGTCGAGTTCGACGACAACGGCCAGGTCATCTCCATCGAGGAGAAGCCCACCCAGCCGAAGTCGCGCTACGCGGTGCCCGGTCTCTACTTCTACGACAACCGCGTGGTCAAGATCGCGTCGGGCCTCAGCCCGAGCGCGCGCGGCGAGCTGGAGATCACCGCCGTCAACGAGGAGTACCTCAAGACCGGCGAGCTGCACGTCACCATCCTCGACCGCGGCACCGCCTGGCTCGACACCGGCACGTTCGTCTCGATGGTCCAGGCCTCCGAGTTCGTGCGGGTCATCGAGGAGCGCCAGGGCTTCAAGATCGGCTGCATCGAGGAGGCCGCCTGGCGGGCCGGCCTGATCGACGACGCGCAGCTGCGCGAACTCGCCGAGCCGCTGTGCAAGAGCGGCTACGGCGACTACCTGATCGCCCTGCTCGACGAGGAGAACGCCCGGTGAAGTTCCGCGAGCTCTCCCTCCCCGGCGCCTTCGAGGTCACCCCGCAGCAGCACGGCGACCCGCGCGGCCTGTTCATGGAGTGGTACCGCTTCGACCGGCTGGAGGAGGTCGTCGGCCACCCGCTGAACCTCGCCCAGGGCAACCTGTCGGTGTCCGCCAAGGACGTCGTCCGCGGCATCCACTTCGCCGACGTCCCGCCCGGCCAGGCCAAGTACGTCAGCTGCGTCCGCGGCGCCGTCCTCGACGTGGTCGTGGACCTGCGGGTCGGCTCCCCCGCCTTCGGCCGCTGGGAGTTCGTCCGCCTGGACGACGTCGAGCGCAAGTCGGTCTACATCCCCGAGGGATTCGGCCACGGCTTCTGCGCGCTGACCGACGACGCCACGCTGTCGTACGTCTGCTCCGAGACCTACAACCCGACCGGCGAGCACGCGGTGCACCCGCTCGACCCGGACCTCGGCATCGAGTGGCCCACCGACGCCCCGCAGCTGTCCGCCCGTGACGACGCCGCCCCGTCGCTGGCCGACGCGATCGCCGGCGGCCTGCTGCCGGACTACGAGAAGTGCCTCGCCTTCACCGAGGGCCTGCGCAACCGCTGAGACCGTCCGATGCCCGGGTCCACCGCTCTGCGGCGGGCCCGGGCATCGTCGTCCGCGGGGCCGCGGCCCGGCCCGCAGCCCGGCGCTCGGCCCCGCGCTCGGCCCGGCGGAGGGGCGCGGACGGGCTCAGTATGATGGGCCAGCCACAGGGTCCCTGCCCTGTTCCGGCCCCGACTCCGACCAGCGGATGTGCCTCCACCATGACCACTCTGGAAATCCTGCTTCCGTACTACGGCGACGTCGCGCTGATGCAGGCAGCGGTGCGCAGTGTGCTGGCCCAGACCGACCCGGACTGGCGGCTGACCGTCGTCGACGACGGTCGGGAGCCCGGCGTGCCGGAGTGGTTCGCCGAGCTCGACGACCCGCGGGTCCGGTACTTCCGCAACGAGAAGAACCTCGGCGTCACCGGCAACTACCGCAAGTGCCTGGGCATGGCCGAGCACGAGTACATGATGTTCATGGGCACGGACGACATCATGCTCCCCAACTACGTCGCCACCATCCGCTCGATCCTGGCCCAGTACCCCGGCGTCGCGATGATCCAGCCGGGCGTCCAGGTCATCGACGGCGACGGCAAGCCCAGCAGCTCGCTCGCCGACGAGGCCAAGCGCCGGATCTACGCGCCCAAGCAGCAGGGCCGCACCCTGCGGGGCGGCGAGGACCTGGCGGTCAGCCTGCTCAAGGGCAACTGGCTGTACTTCCCGTCGATCTGCTGGCGCACGGACGCCGTGCGGACCATGGGTTTCCGCGACAACCTGGAGATCATCCAGGACCTCGCGCTCGTCATCGACCTGCTCCAGGCCGGCGAGCAGATGGTCGTCGACGACGTCCGGGCCTTCCAGTACCGCCGGCACGCGGTCAGCATCTCCTCCTCGTCGGCCTTCAGCGGCACCCGCTTCACCGAGGCCCGCCGGTACTTCCTCGACGCCGCCGACCGCCTCGACGCACACGGCTGGCCGCGGGCCGCCAAGGCGTCCCGGATGCACCTGTCGGCCCGGATCCACGCCCTCACCCTGGTCCCTGGCGCGATGCGCGCCGGCCAGTGGGACGGGGCGAAGGCCCTGCTGCGCAACGCCACCAGCACGGCCGCCCGCCCCCGCTGACCCCCGCTCACCACCGTCCCCTGGGAGATCTCCGCAATGACCGCACCGCACACGACCCCCTCCCGGGTGGCCGTCCTCGGCGGCACCGGCTTCATCGGCCGGGTGCTCGGCGCCCGCCTGCTGGAGCAGGGCGTCGAGGTCGTCAGCCTGGCCCGCAAGGCGCCGGCGGTGCCGGCCCCCGGCCGGTTCGTCGCCTTCGACATCTCCTCCGACGCCGCCGCCGACCTCACCGCGCTGCTCGACCGTGAGCGGATCGACACGGTCGTCAACGCGGCCGGCGGCATGTGGGGCCTCAACGACGAGCAGATGTACCAGGCCAACGTGGTCCTGGTGGACCGGCTGATCGAGGCGGTCTCCGCGATGGCCTCCCCCGCCCGCCTGGTCCACCTCGGCACCGTGCACGAGTACGGCATGGCGCCGGTCGGCACCGGCCAGCGCGAGAGCGACCCCGCCGCCCCGGTGATGGAGTACGGCAAGCTCAAGCTCGCCGCCACCGAGGCCCTGGTCCGGGCCGTCGAGGCCGGCCGGCTGGACGCGGTCTCGCTGCGGCTCGGCAACGTCGTCGGCGCCGGCCAGCCCGGCCACAGCCTGCTCGGCGTGATGGCCGCCAAGCTGGACGCCGCCCGGCTGGCCGGCGAGACCGCGCAGCTCTCCCTCCAGCCGCTCACCGCCCAGCGCGACTTCGTCGACCTCACCGACACCCTCGACGCCGTCCTGATCGCCGCCCGCGCCGACGTCCTCCCGCCGGTGGTCAACGTCGGCACCGGCACCGCCTCCTCCGCCCGGCTGCTCGTCGAGCTGCTGATCGAGGAGAGCGGGGTGCCCACCGAGATCACCGAGGTCCCCGCGCCGGACGGCACCGGCCCGGAGACCGAGTGGCAGCAGCTCGATGTCACCGTCGCCCGCGAGCAGCTCGGGTGGGAGCCCCGGCGCACGCTGCGCGAGGCCGTCCGGGACCTCTGGCAGGCCCAGGTCGCCTCCTCGGCCTGACCCCCGCACGGCAAGCAGCACGGCAGCACGGCGGTACGAGACTCAGCGGGCCACCGGCCCCGACGGGCGCGGTGCCCGGACCCCACCGGGTCCGGGCACCGCGCCCGCGCCACCCAGTGAACGGGAAGGCACGACACTGCGCGCCCTGCTCCGCCCGCACGGCACCCTCGCCGACCTCTGCACGGGTCGGGCCAACAGCTTCGGCGCCGTGCGCCTGCTGCTCGCGGTCGCGGTGGTGGTCTCGCACGTCTACCCGCTCGGCTGGGGCCGGCTGGACCCCCTCTGGAACTGGAGCGGTCACCAGACCGACTTCGGCAAGTCGGCCGTCCTCGGGTTCTTCGCCCTCTCCGGCTTCATGATCACCGGCAGTGCCGCGGCCCTGTCGCCCCTCCGCTTCGCCTGGCACCGGGCCCTGCGCATCCTGCCCGGGCTCTGGGGCTCGCTGCTGGTCTGCGCCCTGGCCCTCGTACCGCTGCTCTACCTCTTCCAGCACGGGTCACTGACGGGCTTCTGGAACCGCCCGGACGGTCCGCTGAGCTACCTGAGCAGCCTCGGCAGCACCTCGCCCGCGGCCGGCTGGGACATCTCCGGCGTGCTGGCCGAGGGCATCCGCCGGTCGACCAACTTCGACCGGAGCCTCAACGGCGCCCTGTGGTCCCTGAAGTACGAGATCCTCTGCTACGCCCTCGCCGGCCTGCTGGCCGCGCTCGGCCTGCTGCGCGGCCGGCTGGTCGTCCCCGCGCTGGCGCTGGCGCTCTGGCTGATGATCGCCGGAGGCCTCGCCGACCTCCCGTCCCCGGGCTCCCCGCTCGTCGGCCCCGGTGTGGCCGTCCCGGTCCTCGGGCAGCTCAGCGGGTACCTGCTGGTGCACCTCGGGTTCGTCTTCCTGCTGGGCGCCGGCCTCCGGCTGTGGGCCGACCGGATTCCGGTGGACGACCGGCTGGCGCTGGCCGCCGGGATCGTCCTGGCCGGGACGCTGTACTGGCGCGGCTATCCCGTGCTCGGCCACCCCGCCCTGGTGTACCTGCTCTTCTGGGCGGCGGCCCGGCTGCCCCGCCGGTTCCAGGCCGTCGGACGCCGCCACGACTACTCGTACGGCGTGTACATCTACGGGTTCCCGGTCGAGCAGGCGGCCGCGCTGCTCGGCTTCGCGCGCTTCGGCGTCCTGGGCTTCTTCGCGGCCGCCATGACCGCGACACTGGCCCTGGCGGCCTTCTCCTGGCACGTCGTCGAGGAGCCCGCGATGCGGCTGCGGAACTGGGCCCCGGGGCCTCGGGGCTCCGCGGAGGGGGCCCGGCCCGCGAAGGCCGGCAGCTGAACCGTCGCGCCGGAGCGCCCGCCGCCCACCGACCGCCGACCGCCGACCGGGTCAGCCCTTCCGCTCCTTGAAGACCCAGATCCGCATCAGCACGAAGCGCAGGACGGTGGCCAGGCCGTTGGCGACCACCAGGCCCGCCACCTCGACCGTGCGCGAGGCGTCCGGCGCCGCGAGGTCCAGCAGGGCGAGCACCCCGGCGCTGAGACCCAGGCCGATCAGGAAGGCGACCGCCCCCTGGAGCTGGTGGCGCAGGGCGCCCTCGGCACCCGTGATCCCGAAGGTGAACCGCCGGTTGGCCGCGGTGTTGGCCACCGCGCTCACCGCGAGCGCGATCAGGTTCGCCGCCTGCGGGGCGACGAACTGCCGCGCGACGACGTACAGCCCCAGGTAGAAGAGGGTGCTCAGGACCCCGATCACCAGGAAGGACGGGATCTGGCGCCGGACCGTCCCGGCCGGCCGCGCCGCCGCGGGACCGTCCTGCGCCGGCACGGTCGGCTTGTCGGTGGAGACCATCTGGATGCCCATGATTTCTTCGTCGGATCAGGAGAGCTCGTACACGGCCACCCGGCCGTTGTCGAACACCTGCTTGGTGAGGTCCTTCAGCCGCGGCGACTCGGCCCCGGCCTTGCGGTGGACCACCAGGTACCGGAGCCGGGGGTCGTCGTCGCGCAGCCGTCGCAGGGTGTCCGCCGTCGGATGGTAGAACGCCTCCTCGTTGCGCCTGAACAGGGCCTCGTCCCAGAAGCCCGTCGTGGCCGACACGGCTCCGGCCGCGGTGGCCATCAACCGGGGCGCGTAGGCCCAGCCCTCGATCAGCACCGAGCGTTCGGAGTAGGCGCTCAACCAGTACGAACGGTAGTTGTCGCAGGAGGCGCTGTCCGCGTAGTCCTCGAACTGCCAGCAGTGGCTGTTGGTGGCGAGCACGTCCCGCGGCCCGCTGTGCTCACGGACCCAGCGGGCCGCCTGGACCTGCGTCTCCGGCAGGATCCACGAGCCCTCCCAGTGCACCTTCCGCGCCTGGAGGACGTCCAGGGCCGTCGCCGGGACGCCCACCGCCAGCACCGCCGTCAGCAGCACGACGCCGCCGCGGCGCCGCAGCGCCGGCACCGCCCGGCCGGCGAGCCGCCAGAGCAGGCCGCCGGCCAGCGCGAGCCCGGCCAGCGCCGCCACCGCGACCAGCGCGGGCAGCAGCTTGACGTACGGCGGTTCCCCCGCCGGACCGTCGAACGGCCGGGCCGCGAACGCCTTCCAGTCGTCCGAGTACCGGTAGAGGGCGAGGGTGAGCGCTCCGGCCAGGACCGCCGCCGCGGCGGCCAGCAGGAGCACGGCACGGCGCGGGAGCGCCGCCCGCTCGAAGGTCTCGCAGTACCCCCACGCCGAGAGCAGGGCGGCGAAGGGCAGCCCCGCCAGGGTGAAGTAGCTGGCGTTGAAGCCGTTCACCGCGAGGTAGGCGGCCGGCCCGGCCAGCGCGCCGCCGAGCAGGAACCACTGCACCGGAGCGAGGTCCAGCCGGCTGCGCCACAGCAGAGGCAGCATCCCGGCCGCCTTGAGGTGGTGGTTCAGCACGAACGCGACCAGGATCGCGGCGACCAGCCCGGCCTGCACCGCCGCCGGCCGGGAACCGTCCGGATCCGCCCAGTACCCCCGGACGTTGCCGAACGGGACGACTTCCAGCGCGTAGCTCTGGAAGTCGAAGACGGCGGCCGTCGCGAAGAGCTGCGCCGCGCCGATGATCGCCCCCAGGCCGACGATCGTCCACGGGACGCGCCGCGTCCCGATCAGGATCATCAGCCCGGCGAAGCCGAGACCGCCCAGGACCACCGGAAGCGTGCTGGCCTTCGCCGCGCTGGAGGCCAGCGCGAACAGCGCGGCGAGCGCGTAGGCGCCGCGGCCGAACGACGGGATCCCCCCGTCGCCCTCCCGGGTCCGCCTCAGGAGGTCGCCGGCCGCACCGATCAGGGCGATCAGCAGCGGCTGGCTGTACGTCAGGGAGAGGCTGGCGAACGACATCAGCCGGACCGCGGGAGCCCCGAAGGTCCAGCTGCCCACGTTGTTGGGGTACGCCGCGGTGAACTCGCCCACCGCGAACACCAGCAGGGCCGCCACCGGGCCGGCCCAGGGCCGGCCCACGAGCCGGTGGGCGACCACCGCGACGGCGAGGATCCCCAGCGCGCCCAGCGCCGGGACCATCAGCCGCATCTCGACCACCGACAGGTCGATGTGCCCGACCAGATCGCCCATCGCCATGTGGACGAAGGTGAACCAGTGGTAGTTCAGCGGCTCCCCCGACACCTGCGGCAGGGTCGGCGGGACGTTGTACTTGGCGTTCCCCGCGAGCGACAGCAGGTAGGGCAGGTCACCGTACTGCCGGGTGGTCTCGCTGTCCGGCAGGATCGGGAACCGGGCGAGGAAGACCTCGTAGTAGTACGCCGAGGAGAGGGCCACCACGCCGGCCGTCGCCCAGGACCAGCGCTCCGCCGGCCGGCGGTACCCGGCCGGCCGCCAGTGCCGCCGCAGGCCGGGCACCGCCAGGAAGGGCACCACCACCAGCAGCGGCCAGGCCACCGCGAACCTCTGCAGGCCGAGCGACACCAGCAGGGCCCACGCGCCGAGCTCCAGCACGAGGCCGGTGACCGCGCCGAGGACGAGGTCCTCGACCAGGGTGTGGGGGCGGCGGCGGAGCGCCCGGAA
Organism: Kitasatospora sp. NPDC002965; assembly: GCF_040611255.1. NCBI lineage: Bacteria > Bacillati > Actinomycetota > Actinomycetes > Kitasatosporales > Streptomycetaceae > Kitasatospora > Kitasatospora sp. NPDC002965. Next base: position 45,875 of record NZ_JBEXNT010000005.1, read on the forward strand.
CACCAGCGTGCCGGGAAGCAGCACGCCCCAGGCCGCGTAGCCGGTGTAGCGGGCGACGTCACCCGGCGGGGTGTCCGTGGCCAGCAGCAGCGCGACCGCGAACAGGTAGCAGGCCACCGCCGGCGCCCACCGCCGCAGCCCGCCCGGGGCAGGGGAGTCGCGGCGGCCCGCCGTCAGCGACGCGGAAGCACTCGCCCCGCCCGGCGGGCGCCCGTCCCGGGACCTGGCCGAGGACGCCGTGCTGTTGGTGGTGCCCATGCTGTCCGTTCCGTCCTCCGTGCCGCGCACCGGAGCCGCCCCGGGCGGCTCGACACGGTTCGCTGCGACCGGATCCGTTCCCCTGTGGAGGTCATCGCGACCGCTCCTGCCACTCGTCCTCGGCCGAGTCGTAGCCGACGAAGTACGCGGGGCGGGCCTGCACGGCCGAGTAGATCCGCCCGATGTACTCGCCGAGCAGACCGACGCAGATCAGCTGCACGGCACCGATGAAGAGCATCCCGATGAAGAGCGACGACCAGCCCGGCACGGTGGCGCCGAGCGCGTACGCGAACGCCGTGTAGACGGCGAGCCCTATGCAGACCAGGAAGCTCAGCAGGCCCATCCAGGTGGCGAGCCGCAGGGGACTTGCGGAGAAGTTGGTGATGCTGTCGATCGCCAGCCGCACCATCTTGGACAACGGGTAGTGCGTCGCCCCGGCGACCCGCTCCTCGCGGACGTAGACGACCTCGCCGCTGGGGAAGCCGAGCCAGGGGACGAGCAGCCGGTAGACCGGCTGGTGCTCGGGGAGGGACTTGAGGGCGTCGACGGCGGCCCGGCTGAGCAGCCGGTAGTCGCCGGCCTGGCTGGGCATCCGCTTGCCGACGAGCTTGCGCATGAGCCAGTAGTAGGCGCCGGCGGTGCGCCGCTTGAAACGGGTGTCGGTGGCGCGGTCGCCGCGGACCCCGTAGACGATGTCCAGGTTCTGCTCGCGGGCGAGTGCGAGCATCTCGGGGATCTTCTCCGGCGGGTCCTGGAGGTCCGCGTCGATGCTGACCACGTAGTCCCCCAGCGCCCGGTGGATCCCGGCGGTGAGCGCGGCCTGGTGACCGGAGTTGCGCGCGAAGCGGACGATGCGGAACTCGGGCCAGTCCTGGCGGATCTTCTGCATCAGCACCGGGGTGACGTCCGTGCTGCCGTCGTCGACACCGACCACCTCGTAGGTGACGTCGAGGGCGTCGAGTATCGGGCGGAGGCGCTCGACCGTCAGCGGGAGCGCTTCCTGCTCGTTGTAGATCGGCATCACGACCGACAACTGGGGCGCCGTTGGCATGAGGTGCTCCCGCTTTCCGCTGCTGGGGCTGGTTCGTGGCCCGAGAATAGCAGCAGCCTGTGAGCGCTCCGTGAGAGAAGATGAGCGCAGGGTTAAGACCGAAGGGCCCCGCACACCCTGAGGTGTGCGGGGCCCTTCGGATCGCCTGTGGGTCACAGGCAGGTCAGATCGTCAATTACTTGAGGATCTTGGTGACCTGGCCGGCGCCGACGGTGCGGCCACCCTCACGGATGGCGAACTTGAGGCCCTCCTCCATGGCGATCGGCTGGATCAGCACGACCGTCATGGCGGTGTTGTCGCCCGGCATGACCATCTCGGTGCCCTCGGGGAGGGTCACGACGCCGGTCACGTCCGTGGTACGGAAGTAGAACTGCGGGCGGTAGTTGTTGAAGAACGGGGTGTGACGACCACCCTCGTCCTTCGACAGGATGTAGGACTGGGCCTCGAAGTCGGTGTGCGGGGTGACCGAGCCGGGCTTGATGATGACCTGGCCGCGCTCGACGTCCTCGCGCTTGATGCCACGGAGGAGCAGACCGACGTTCTCGCCCGCCTGGCCCTCGTCGAGCAGCTTGCGGAACATCTCGATGCCGGTGACCGTGGTGGTGGTCTTGGTCTCCTTGATGCCGATGATGTCGACAGTCTCGTTGACCTTGAGGATGCCACGCTCGATACGACCGGTGACGACGGTGCCACGACCGGTGATCGTGAAGACGTCCTCGATCGGCATCAGGAACGGCTGGTCCACGGCGCGGGCCGGGGTCGGGATGGCCTCGTCGACCGCCGCCATCAGGCCGAGGAGCTTCTCGCCCCACTCCTTGTCGCCCTCCAGCGCCTTCAGCGCGGAGACGCGGACGACCGGCAGGTCGTCGCCCGGGAACTCGTACTCGGAGAGGAGCTCACGGACCTCGAGCTCGACGAGCTCCAGGATCTCCTCGTCGTCCACCATGTCGGCCTTGTTCAGGGCGACGACGATGTAGGGGACGCCGACCTGGCGGGCCAGGAGGACGTGCTCCTTGGTCTGCGGCATCGGGCCGTCGGTGGCGGCGACGACGAGGATCGCACCGTCCATCTGGGCCGCACCGGTGATCATGTTCTTGATGTAGTCCGCGTGACCCGGGCAGTCGACGTGGGCGTAGTGACGCGCCTCGGTCTGGTACTCGACGTGCGCGATCGAGATGGTGATACCGCGCTGCCGCTCCTCCGGCGCCTTGTCGATCTGGTCGAACGGCGTGAAGGGGTTGATGTCCGGGTGAGCGTCGTGCAGCACCTTGGTGATCGCCGCGGTAAGAGTGGTCTTACCGTGGTCGATGTGACCGATGGTGCCGATGTTGACGTGGGGCTTCGTCCGCTCGAACTTCGCCTTCGCCACTGCAGTCCTCCTGAGGACAGTTCTGTACGCCGTGCTGACGTCAGTTGGTCTTTGATCGGGTTGGGTACGGAGCGCCGAGGCACTCCATGCCGTCCCGCGGGTGGGGGCCGGAGGCCCCGGGAGAATCCGACCGGATTCTCCCGGATTGCCTCCTAATAGCCTAAGGGTTCGCTGTCGTCCCGATCGTCGGGACGTACGGCGGCCTCGAACAGGGAGCCGGCAGGTGCCGGTCCCTACTCGCCCTTGGCCTTGGCGATGATGTCGTCCGCCACGTTCCGCGGAACCTCGGCGTACGAGTCGAACTGCATCGAGTAGCTCGCGCGACCAGAGGTCTTGCTGCGCAGGTCACCGACGTAGCCGAACATCTCGGAGAGGGGCACCAGCGCCGTGACGACGCGGGCACCGTGACGCTCGTCCATGGACCGGATCTGGCCACGACGAGAGTTGATGTCGCCGATCACGTCGCCCATGTAGTCCTCGGGCGTGGTGACCTCGACGGCCATCATCGGCTCCAGGAGGACCGGGGAGGCCTTCCGGGCGCCTTCCTTGAAGGCCATCGAGCCGGCGATCTTGAACGCGAGCTCGGACGAGTCGACGTCGTGCGCCGCACCGTCGAGCAGCTTCACGCGGACACCCTGGAGCGGGTAGCCGGCGAGGATGCCGAACTCCATGGCCTCCTGGCAGCCGGCGTCGACCGACGGGATGTACTCCCGCGGCACGCGGCCACCGGTGACCTGGTTGACGAACTCGTAGCCCTCGGCCTGCTCGAGCGGCTCGATCGCGATCTGCACCTTGGCGAACTGACCGGAACCACCGGTCTGCTTCTTGTGGGTGTAGTCGATGCGCTCGACGGCCTTGCGGATCGTCTCGCGGTACGCGACCTGCGGCTTGCCGACGTTGGCCTCGACCTTGAACTCACGGCGCATACGGTCGACGAGCACCTCAAGGTGCAGCTCGCCCATACCCGCGATGATGGTCTGGCCGGTCTCCTCGTCCGTGTTGACCTGGAAGGACGGGTCCTCCTCGGCGAGACGCTGGATGGCAACGCCCAGCTTCTCCTGGTCACCCTTGGACTTGGGCTCGATCGCGACGCGGATGACCGGGGCCGGGAAGTCCATGGACTCCAGGATGACCGGGTTCTTCTCGTCGGACAGCGTCTCACCGGTGGTGGTCTGCTTCAGGCCCATGACGGCGATGATGTCGCCGGCGCCCACCGAGTCGATCTCCTCACGCTTGTTCGCGTGCATGCGGTAGATCTTGCCGATGCGCTCCTTCTTGCCCTTCACGGCGTTCAGCACCGAGGTGCCGGACTCCAGGCGGCCCGAGTAGACCCGGACGAAGGTGAGCTTGCCGAGGTGCGGGTCCGACATGATCTTGAACGCGAGCGCGGCGAGCGGCTCGTCGTCCGAGGCCTTGCGGGAGATCTTGACCGTGTCGTCGCCGGGCTTGGTGCCCTCGATGGACTCGATGTCCAGCGGCGACGGCAGGTACTTGACGACCGCGTCGAGCAGGGGCTGAACGCCCTTGTTCTTGAACGCGGTACCGCAGAAGATCGGGGTGAAGTCCGAGTTCAGCGTGCCCTTGCGGATCGCGTCCTGGAGCAGCTCGACCGGGATCTCGGCCTCTTCGAGGGCGAGCTCCATGATCTCGTCGCTCACGTTGGAGACGGTGTCGATCAGCTGGGTGCGGTACTCGTCCGCCTGCTCCTGCAGCTCGGCCGGGATGTCGACGATGTCGTACATCTCACCCTTGGCCGCCTCGGCGGACCAGACCAGCGCCTTCATGCGGACCAGGTCGACAACGCCCTGGAAGTCCGCCTCGGCACCGATCGGGAGCTGCATGACCAGCGGGGTGGCGCCGAGGCGGTCCACGATGGTCTGCACGCAGAAGAAGAAGTTGGCGCCCGTGCGGTCCAGCTTGTTGATGAAGCAGATGCGCGGGACGCCGTAGCGGTCAGCCTGCCGCCACACGGTCTCGGACTGGGGCTCGACACCGGCGACACCGTCGAACACCGTCACGGCACCGTCGAGCACGCGCAGCGAACGCTCCACCTCGACGGTGAAGTCGACGTGGCCCGGGGTGTCGATGATGTTGATGGTGTTGGCGACGTCGTCGACCGTCCAGTGACAGGTGGTCGCGGCCGACGTGATCGTGATGCCGCGCTCCTGCTCCTGCTCCATCCAGTCCATGGTGGCAGCGCCATCGTGGACCTCACCGATCTTGTACGAGACACCGGTGTAGAACAGGATCCGCTCGGTGGTGGTGGTCTTGCCCGCGTCGATGTGCGCCATGATCCCGATGTTGCGGACCCTGGCGAGGTCAAGGGAGGTTGCAGCCATGGTGGCTCGTTCTCTCTCTGTCTAGTGACGGGGTACGGACTACCAGCGGTAGTGCGCGAAGGCCTTGTTGGACTCGGCCATCTTGTGGGTGTCCTCGCGACGCTTCACGGAAGCGCCCAGGCCGTTGCTGGCGTCGAGGATCTCGTTCATCAGGCGCTCGGTCATGGTCTTCTCGCGACGGGCGCGCGAGTAGCCGACCATCCAGCGCAGCGCCAGGGTGCTGGCGCGGCCCGGACGGACCTCGACCGGAACCTGGTAGGTCGCGCCACCGACACGGCGGGACTTGACCTCGAGGGCCGGCTTGACGTTCTCCAGCGCACGCTTCAGCGCGACGACCGGGTCCGAGCCGGTCTTCTCACGGACGCCCTCAAGGGCGCCGTAGACGATCCGCTCGGCGGTGGAGCGCTTGCCGTGCAGCAGGATCTTGTTGACCAGCTGGGTGACGACAGGGGAGCCGTAGACCGGGTCGATGATGACCGGGCGCTTCGGGGCGGGGCCCTTACGAGGCATTCTTACTTCTCCTTCTTGGCGCCGTAGCGGCTGCGAGCCTGCTTGCGGTTCTTGACACCCTGGGTGTCGAGCGAACCGCGGATGATCTTGTAGCGGACACCAGGAAGGTCCTTCACACGACCACCGCGCACCAGCACGATGGAGTGCTCCTGCAGGTTGTGGCCCTCGCCCGGAATGTAAGCGGTGACCTCGATCCCGCTGGTGAGGCGCACACGGGCGACCTTACGAAGCGCCGAGTTCGGCTTCTTCGGGGTGGTCGTGTACACACGCGTGCAGACCCCACGGCGCTGCGGGGAACCCTTCAGCGCGGGAGTCTTGTTCTTCTCGACCTTGTCCTGCCGGCCCTTTCGGACCAGCTGCTGGATCGTAGGCACCGTTTCTCCGTTTTCTGTGTGCCAAGGCTTGGTGAAACTAACCTGCGGTGTTCCCTGCACACACAGCCGCGTGGTCGACCCACGCGGTCGGGTGTGTTGGGCTATTCCGACACGGAATCCCATGAGCTGATGTACAGCGGCGGCGCTCTACGCTCGGGGCACTGGAAAGCGCTCCGGCTCGGCGCGGCGGCCGGTGTGCATGCACGCACAAGGACCCGGGGACACCCCAGGCACAAGGTCAGAGCGTACCTAGCGCATCGGGCTCGGTCAAAACAAATGCAACGCCGCAGGTCGTGGCCGTCGGCCGGGTGTCGCCGGGATGTCCCGCACGCGGCCGCCCGGTGTCGGACCCTCCTCCTGCCGCTCTACCACATCGCGGGGACCGTCGCCACCGGAGCGGCCTCCGGCCGCCCCGCGGGCGGTCAGCCGCCGAAGAGCACCACCATCACGCCGAGCAGCATCCAGAACGCGATCGACAGCCAACCGAAGACCAGGCCGGTGACGGCCATGCCGTCACCCTCCTCGTTCCGCTCCTGCACCTGCCGGCGGCCGATGTGGCCGGTGATCACGGCCGGCAGCCCGAGCATGCCCCCGGTCGGGACGCACAGCAGGCCCAGCACCAGCGAGGTCACCGCCACCGCGTTGGTCCGGCGCTGCGGCGGGAGCGGCTGCGGGATCAGGAACGTCGGCGGCACGACCGGCCCGGCGACGTGCGCCGGGGCCACCATCGGCCCGGACGGCAGGTCGGCCACCAGCTGGGCGAGCTGCCCGTAGGTCTGCGCGGTGCTGGCCGCCGTGAACCGGTCGCCGTACTCGTCCGCCGTGAGCCGCCCCTCGGCGAAGGCCGCCTTCAGCACGTCCACCGTCCGCTCGCGGTCGGCGTGCGCGGCACGCATCGCCGCCTGCGCCGAGACGGCAGGCTGGCGCCCCCCGGCCCCGTACCCCGGTTCGCCCCACGGCTGAACGGCCATCCGCCACCTCCCGGCGCCCCTGCGTGCATCGGCACGCCCACTGGTCCTCATAGTGCAGGACGAACGGGGGCCCTGAGTAGTTGCCACCTTCCGGTTATTCGACTCCGCCCCTGCACGGGCCCGGCCGGACCCGGCCCCGTCTCACCCGTTCGGCCCAGACACGCCCGGAACGTCCGCACACGGGACAGGGCCGCCCGGACGGTGGCAGGCTGTCGTCCGGACCGATGTCGATCATGGAACGATCATGGACCCGACCGCCCGCCACCAGCAGAGAGGGCCACCATGCAGGCGTCAGCGCCGCCGCCGTCCCCCGCCCCCGACTCCCCCGTTCCCCCGGCCGCTCCCTCCGCCGTCTCCGTCCGGGGGCTGTGGAAGCACTTCGGCAGCCAGGCCGCGGTGGCCGGGCTCAGCCTGGAGCTGCCGACCGGGGCGTTCATCGGGCTGGTCGGCCCGAACGGCGCCGGCAAGACCACCACCCTGTCGATGGCCACCGGTCTGCTCCGCCCCGACCAGGGCACCGTCCTGATCCACGGCGCCGACGTCTGGGCCGACCCGGTCGCGGCCAAGTCCCGGATCGGCATCCTCCCCGAGGGCCTGCGGATGTTCGAGCGCCTCAGCGGCCGCGAACTGCTGCAGTACAACGGCCGGCTGCGCGGCCTGCCCGGCGCCGAGGTCGACCGCCGGGCCGAGGAACTGCTCGCCGTGCTCGACCTGACCGGCCACGCCGACAAGCTGGTCGCCGACTACTCCACCGGCATGCGCAAGAAGATCGGCCTCGCCTCCGCACTGCTGCACAACCCGGACGTGCTCTTCCTCGACGAGCCCTTCGAGGGCGTCGACCCGGTCTCCGCCCAGACCATCCGCGGCGTGCTCAAGCGGTACGCGGCGGCCGGCTCCACGGTCGTCTTCTCCAGCCACGTGATGGAGCTGGTCGAGCAGCTCTGCGACTGGGTCGCCGTGATCAGCGCCGGCCAGGTCATCGCCCGCGGCCCGCTCGACGCCGTCCGCGGCGGGCGCAGCCTGCACGAGGCGTTCCTCGACCTCATCGGCGTCCGCGAGGACGACGGCCGGTCCCTCGACTGGCTCGGCGGGGGCGAGCGGTGAGCTCCTCCCCCGCAGCCGTCCCCGCCGCCGTCCCCGCCGCCCCGTCCGTCCGGGGCGGCGTGCCCGACGACCGGACGGTGGTCCGGACCCTCGTCTCGCTCAAGCTCCGGCTGCTCCGCAACGGCCTGCGCCGCAGCCGCGGCCGGGCCGCCCTGTACGTCGTCGGCGCCGTCCTCGGCGTGCTCTTCGCCGCCGGGATCGCGGTCGCCTTCGCCCTGCTCGACCGCCCCACCGAGGCCGGCTCGGCCGGCGACGCGGGTGTCGTCCTCGCCGGCGCGCTCGCCCTCGGCTGGGCCGCGATCCCGCTGTTCCTGTTCTCCAGCGACGAGAGCGCCGACCCGACCCGGCTCACCATGCTCCCGCTGCGGCCCGCCCCGCTGCTCCGCGGCTCGGTGCTGGCCTCACTGATCGGGCCCGGCCCGCTGGTCAGCCTGATCCTGCTCACCGGGGCCGCGATCTCCGGCGCCGACGGCATGGCGTCGGCGGTGGCCGGTGCGGTCGGCGTCCCGCTGGCCGTACTCACCGTGGTCGTGCTGTCCCGCTCGGTCGCGGCCGGGAACGCCCGGCTGCTCTCCAGCCGGCGCGGCAAGGACTTCGCCATCTTCGGCGGGCTGCTCTTCGCCCTGCTGGTGCAGATCGCCAACGTCGGTTCGCAGAGCGTCTTCGGCAAGGCCGGCGAGCACGGCCTCGACCTCAGCCCGCTGGCCCCGGTCGCCTCGGTGCTGCGCTGGGTGCCGCCGGTCGGCGCCGTCGACGCGGCCCGCACGGCCGGCGAGGGCCGGTACGGCCTGGCGCTGCTCCAGCTGGCGGCGACCGCCGGCCTGCTGGTGCTGCTGCTGCGCTGGTGGCGCTCCAGCCTCCAGCAGCTGATGGTCACCGCCGACGCCTCCACCCTGGAGGTGGTGCGCGGCGTCCAGGGTGCGCGCGGCGCGCGCTTCCTCCCGGGCGGCCGGGTCGGCGCGGTGATGCAGCGTCACCTGCGGTACGCCTGGCGGGAGCCGCGGGCGAAGGCCGCCGTCTTCACCAGCATCGGCATGACCCTGGTGATCTGCGTGCTGTCGGTGGTCCAGGGCTGGGCGACGGTCTACCTGGTGGCGATGGCCGGGATGTTCCTCGGTCTGCAGATGCTCAACCTGTTCGGCATGGACGGGTCGGCGTTCTGGATGGTCGCCGCCACCCTGCTCACCCCGGCCGACGCCCGGGACGAGCTGCGCGGCCGGGCCTTCGCCGTCCTCTCCTACGCCGTCCCGATCACCCTCGTGCTCGCGCCGGCCCTGGCGGCGGTCAGCGGCGACTGGGCCGGCCTGCCGGCGGCCACCGGCGTGGCCTTCGCCCTGCTCGGCAGCGGCATCGCGATCGGCGCCGTACTCAGCGTGCTCGCGCCGTACACCATGCCCGCCGACAACAACCCGATGCGCAACGCGGCGCCCGGCCAGGGCGGGCTGGTGATGGTCAACAGCTTCGGTTCGATCTTCGGCAGCGCCGTCCTCGCCTCCCCGGTCGCGGGCTACCTCGGCTGGGCGCTGGCCGCCGACGGCCCGACCTGGCCCGTCCTCCTGGTCGGACCCGCCTACGGCGCACTCGTCGCCGCCCTCGGCCTGCGCCTCGCCGCCGGCCGCCTGCTGGAACGCCTCCCGGAGATCCTCGCCAAGACCGTCGAGCGCTGACGCCCGTCCCCCGGCGGCCCCTGCTCCGCGCAGGGGCCGCCGGGGTCGTTCCCCGCCGACGGTGGCCGGCCGGGCGGGCCCGTCGTTGTCGGCGCCGCTCCGGCATCATGGGCAAGGGTGCGGACCGCATCAGACGTGGGACGAGAGCGGGAGCACCGTGGGCAAGCGCAGGCAACCGGGCGGAACCGGGGCGGACGGCGGTGCCGGGGCACTGTTGGAGCGGGCGGTGGCGACCGTGGTCACGGCGCCCGAGGACGGCCTCGACCTCGCGCTGGACACCGGGGCCTCCCTGCTGGCGGCCTCCGCCGGCCAGTGGCCGGCGGTGAGCCGGGCGGTGCTCGGGTACGCGGACACGTCCGTCGGCCGGTGCTGGTCGGCGGGCTGGCGCCCGGCCGACCTGGCCCGCGTGGTGCGGCGGGAGCTGAAGCCGGTGCACCTGGCGCTGGCGGTGGACCTGATCTCCGCCGAGGGGCGCCGCCACGCCGCGGCCGCACCGGACCGGCGCTGGCAGGAGCAGCTGCGCGAGCTGGAGACGGCGGCCTGGTGGCCGGACGACGAGCGGTACCTGGAGGCCTTCGCGCAGCGTCACCGGCTGGACCGGTTCGCGCTCGCCACCGCCGTACTGGAGCTGCTGCGGATCTGGGGCCGGCTGCCGCCGATCGCCCCGGTCGGGCCGGTGCCGGGGCAGGTCGGGTACGCCGTCCGGCGGGAGCGGCCCGGACCGGTGACCGGCGAGCCGCGGATGCTGTCGCGGATCCGGGCGCTGCTGGCGAAGGCCGAGTCCACCGAGTACCCGGAGGAGGCCGAGGCGCTGACCGCCAAGGCCCAGCAGCTGATGGCGCAGCACAGCATCGACGAAGCGCTGCTGGCCGTCGACGGTGCGGACCGCAACGCCCCGGGGGCCCTGCGGATCGGGGTGGACAACCCCTACGAGGTCCCGAAGACGATGCTGCTGGACGCCGTGGCGGCGGCCAACCGGTGCCGGGTGGTGTGGGCGAAGGAGTTCGGCTTCTGCACCCTGATCGGCTTCGACGCGGACCTCGACGGCGTGGAGCTGCTGTACACCTCACTGCTGGTGCAGGCCACCCACGCGATGCAGAAGGCGGGCTCCCGGCAGCACCTGGACGGCGCCTCGCGCACCAAGGCGTTCCGGCAGTCCTTCCTGGTGGCGTACGCGGCGCGGATCCGCGAGCGGCTGACCGAGGCGACCGAGCGGGCGACCAGCGACGCGGCGGCCGGCCGGCACCTGCGGGCGGACGGCACCGAGGAGCAGCTCGTGCCGGACGAGCGGCTGCTGCCCGCGCTGGCGGCCCGTTCGGCGGCGGTGGACCAGGAGGTGGGCCGGATGTTCCCGAAGCTGGTCTCGCAGCGGGTCCGGGTGAGCGACGGCGAGGGCTGGGCGGCGGGCCGGGCCGCCGCGGACCGGGCGGCGCTGCACGGCCGGGCCGGGGAGATCCGGGGCTGACCGGACGGGCCCTGATAGAACGGACACCGGCCCGGGCACGGCCCGGCGCGGGCACCACCCGCGGTGGGCGGCGCACGCGGTGGGCGGCGACGAGCGAGGGGGACGACGGTGACGGTGGGCGAACAGCCGGGGTTCCGGGACCGGGTGCGCGGAGCGCTGGTCGGCGGGGCGATCGGGGACGCGCTGGGCTGGCCGGTGGAGTTCCTGCGGCTGTACCAGATCCGTGAGCGGTACGGCCCGGCCGGGGTGACCGGCCTGCCGGGCGGCGGCCTGGTCGCCGAGGTGACCGACGACACCCAGATGACGCTGTTCACCGCCGAGGGCCTGATCCGCGGCTTCGTCCGGGGCTGGTCGGGCGGTGGCGGTTCGGTGCCGGAGGCCGTGCACGGCGCGTACCGGCGGTGGCTGCTGACCCAGCAGCAGGGCGCGCCGGACCGGAGCCCGCTCGCCCGCCCGTACGACGGCTGGCTGCTGCGCGAGCCGTTCCTGTACGCGCGGCGGGCCCCGGGTGACGCCTGCCTGACCGGGATGAAGTACCACCCGTCCTTCGAGGCGCCGGCCGCGCTGGGGCAGCCGGGGCCGATCAACGCGCACTCCAAGGGGTGCGGCACGGTGATGCGGTCGGCGCCGTTCGGGCTGGCCCGGCTGGGTGCCGAGCAGTCGTTCGGGCTGGCCGCGCAGTGCGCGCAGCTGACCCACGGGCATCCGACCGGCTACCTGGCGGCCGGCGCGTTCGCGTCGCTGGTGGAGCGGCTGGCGGCCGGGGTGGAGCCGTGGGCGGCGGTCGGCGAGGTCGTGGATCAGACCCGGGAGTGGCCGGCGTCCAAGGAGACGGTCCAGGCGCTGGCCCGGGCGGTGCGGGTGGCCGAGGAGGCCGAACCGTCGGCGGAGGCGGTGGAGCGGGTCGGGCTGGGCTGGATCGCCGAGGAGTGCCTGGCGATCGCGGTGTACTGCCTGCTGGCGGGGACCTCCGGTCCGGAGCCGGCCCGGACGGCGCTGCTGCTGTCGGTCAACCACTCGGGGGACAGCGACTCCACGGGTGCGGTCTGCGGCAACCTGGTCGGTGCGGCGTACGGCGCCTCGGCGCTGTCGACGGACTGGACGGAGGCGGTGGAGGGCCGGGAGACGCTGCTGCGGGTGGCGGACGACCTGCTGGTGCTGTTCGGCAGCCGCGAACCGGGCCACCCGGCCCTCGGGGACCGCTACCCGGCCTGGTGAGCCGGGGCCGCGCGGGCGGCGCCGGGGGCCCGGGGGACCGTGCTCACTTGGCCTGCGGGTCGGTGACCTGGCCGAGGAAGAGCGGCCGGCCGGTGGCGGTGTCCCGGATCAGGAAGAGGAACGGCCGGTCGATGTGCAGCTGCACCGGGTCCTTCGGCATCGGCGCGGCCATCGCCTCGACGCCGACCCCGCTGCCGGCCGCCGCGACGGTGCCCTCCTCGTCGACCTGGACGGTGGCCTTCTGCACCACCGTGCCGACCCTGAGCGGCTCGGTCGCGCCCGCGCCGGGGATGCCGGAGAGGTCGGCACCCGGCTCGAACGCGGCCTTGACGCCGAGCGCCTGGAGGGTGGGCTTCAGCTCGTTGGCCGTGTCGAAGTGGAACTTCGGGAGGGTCAGGTCGACGGTCCGCTCGTCGAGCGAGCCCAGGATCATCTCCAACCGGGCCTGGTCCAGGCCCTTGCGGAAGGCCTCGAAGCCGCCCTGCGCGGGCACCACCAGGTCCATCGCCAGCGTGCCGCCCGCGTAGGGGAGTTCGACGGCCTGCCAGGGCTCCCCGAGGATGCCGCCGGAGCCCTCGGCGTAGCGGAGCGAGCCGCTCTGCCCCATGGTGGGGACGGCCGGCGCGGACCCGTCGAGGCGGTGGAACGGCCGGTCCGTGGTGCGCCCGGCCTTGAACGGGGTGGCCCACTCGGCCTTGAGGTAGAGCGCGTCGGTGAGCGCGAGCCGGGTGTCGGGGTTGATCGACCCCTGGCCGAAGAGGTCCTTGACGCGGCCCTCGGTGGCCTTCTCCACGGCGGAGTTGACGGTCTTCCGGGCGCCCTCCGGGTCCTTGCGGAAGTCGGCGGTGTGCACCCCGGCGCCGAAGGCCGCGGCCAGCACGCCCAGGTACCGCTGGTCGAGCGGGAAGTCCCGCTGGGCCCAGACGTCGTCCGCCTGCTTGAGCACCAGCCCGTCCTTGGCCGGGACGGGACGGTTCAGGGCGCCGGTGGCGAGCGCGTACTGCTGCGGGGTGAGTTCGGTGTGCAGCGCCTTGGCGAGCTCGTCGGCGGTGGTGCCGCGGGTGCCGGGCAGCAGCATGGCGAGCGCGGTGGCCAGGCCGGACGGCGAGAGCACCAGGTTGCGGCCGGTCTCGGCGGGGTCGGCGGTGAGGGCGTGCAGCAGGTCCAGCCCGAAGGCGCCGGTGGCGGCGGCGGTCGCGGCGACCTGGGCGGGATCGGCCGGTGGCAGCGACTCGGGGGAGGAGGCGCGGATCACGACCTGGCCGCCGCCTCCGGTGGAGCCGCAGCCGGCGAGCAGTGCCGTGCAGCAGAGCAGGAACACCGCCGGGCGGCGGGTACGGACGGACATGGCTGGCCTCGTCCCCTGGGTCGGCGGCGCGGGCCGGTGCCCGCGCCTCGGTGCCGGTTCGACGCGGCGGGGCCCGAGGCGGTTCCACGGGCCCCGCCGGCCGCGGGGCCGGGATCAGTCCCAGAGCGCGCCGAACTCCAGCAGTTCGTCCCGGTGCTCGATCCGCTCCACCCACTCGGCGGGCCACGCGTCCGCGCCCAGGTGCGCCCCGGCGAAGGCGCCGGCCAGGCAGGCGATCGAGTCGGAGTCCCCCGAGGAGTAGGCGCCCCGGCGGACGGCGGCCACCGGGTCGTCCGGCAGCAGCAGGAAGCAGAGCAGTCCGGTGGCGAGCGCCTCCTCGGCGATCCAGCCCTCGCCGGTGGCCAGGCACGGGTCGGCCTCGACGTCGGGTGCGGCCAGCGCGGCGGTGAGCCGGTCGAGGACGGCCAGGCAGTCGTCCCAGCCGCGGGCGATGAACGCCTCCGGGGTGCTGTCCTGGGCGTGCTCGGCGAGGTCGCCGAGCCAGGACCGGTCGTACCGGGTGCGGTTGGCCAGCGCGTACGCGCGCAGCACGGCGGGCAGGCCGGCGGGCGGCAGGCCCTCGGCGAGCTTGCGGACGGCGAAGGCGGTGAGGTCGCTGGCGGCCAGCGCGGTGGGGTGGCCGTGGGTGAGCCCGGACTGGAGCTGGGCGGCGCCGGCCAGTTGGGCCGGCGCCAGCTCGCGGATCAGGCCGAGCGGGGCGACCCGCATGTTGGCGCCGCAGCCCTTGGAACCGGTGTCGCTCGCGCTCTGCCACCGGCGGCCGGGCGTGCTGAGCCGCCCGCAGGAGGCCAGGCAGGTGTTGCCGGGGGCACGGTTGTTGTCCGGCGAACGCCACCAGTCGAGGAACTCCTGGCGCACCGGCGGCTCCAGCCGGGCCGCGGTGAACGGACCGGTCTCCAGGGCGGTCCGCAGGCCGCGGGCCAGCGCGAGCGTCATCTGGGTGTCGTCGGTGATCAGCGCCCGGCCCGGCAGGGGGAGTTCCCGCCAGTCGGGCCACTGCCAGGCGATCTGCTCGACGTCCTCGAACTCGGTCGGCCTGCCCATCGCGTCGCCGATCGCCAGCCCCAGCAGCGCGCCCGTCGCCTTGCCCCTGCCCACGATGCGCTCCCCCTCGCCCGGCCGCCGGCCGAACCGTCAGACCTCGACCAGCAGTTCCTTGAGCCCGCGGATCACGTAGCCCGGGCGCCACTCGGGCTCGCGGACCAGCCGCAGGCCCGGCGCCCGGCGCAGCAGCTCGCCGTACGACTCGGTGAGCTCCAGTCTGGCAAGCGGGGCGCCCAGGCAGAAGTGGATTCCGGCGCCGAACGTGATGTGCGGGTTGTCGGCGCGGCCGAGGTCGAGCCGGTCCGGGTCGGCGAACCGCTCCGGGTCGCGGTTGGCCGAGCCGAAGAGCAGGGCGACCTCCGAGCCGCGCGGGACGGTGACCCCGCGCACCTCGACGTCCTCCAGCACCCAGCGCTCGAACATCTGCAGCGGGGTGTCCCAGCGCATCAGCTCCTCGACGGCGGTGGGCAGCAGCCCGTCGACGTCGGCGCGCAGCCGGGCCAGTTCCCCGGGGTTGCGGAACAGCGCCCACCAGCCGTTGCCGGTGGTGTTGACGGTGGCCTCGTGGCCGGCGTTGAGCAGCAGCACGCAGGTGGAGATCATCTCCTGCTCGCTGAGCGCGTCCGAGCCCTCCTGGGCGTGGATCAGCGCGCTGATCAGGTCGGTGCCGGGGGCGGCGCGGCGTTCGCGGATCAGGGCGCGCAGGTAGTCGGAGAACTCGACGCTCGCGGTGACGGCCCGGCGGGCGGCCTCCTCGGTGGGGTTGAGTTCGAACATGCCGGTGATGTCGGCGGACCACGGGCGCAGCAGGTGCCGGTCGGCCTCGGGGACACCGAGCATCTCGGCGATCACCGCGACCGGCAGCGGTTCGGCGACGGCTCCGATCAGGTCGCCGCCGCCGGCCGCGAGCAGGTCGTCCACCAGTTCGCCGGCGAGCCGCCGGACGGTCGGGCGGAGCCCCTCGACCATGCGCGGGGTGAAGGCCTTGGAGACCAGCCGGCGGATCCGGGTGTGGTCGGGCGCCTCCAGGTCGAGCAGGCCGTTGTCGTTGAGGGTGTGGAACGGCTCGTGGGCCGGGTCGGGCAGGGGCCGCCCGAACTCCTCGTGGCTGAAGCGGTGGGTGTACGTCCGGCCGAGCCGGCGGTCCCGCAGCAGGGCGCTGACGTCCTCGTACCGCGAGACCAGCCACTGCCCGGTCGGCTCGTAGTACGTGACCGGGGCCTGCTCGCGCAGGTCGGCGTAGGCGTCGTACGGGTGGGCCACGAACTCCGTCGACCAGGGGTCGAACTTCGGTGTCGTCGTCATCGGTCGATCACTCCAGGCCGTGAGGGGAAGCCGGAAGGATCATCGTACGCATGCAGTCCGTCCGGCCTCCGGCCCCTCCGATGTCCGGCCCCTCCCGCGTCCCGTCCCTCCCGCGTCCCCTCCCCCGTGCACCGCGCCCCCGTGTACCGCGCTCCCGTGCGGCCCTCCTCGTACGGGCCCTCCTCCTACGCCCCCCGTACGGGCCGCCGGCCTCCGGCCCGCCCGCGTCAGGTCGGGCGGCGCAGCGGGATGCTGCCCCGCGGGGCCCGACCGTCGAACAGCCGCTCGTCGACCGGGCGGGCGGCCCTGGCCGGACCGCCCGCCCCGAGCGGGATGCTGCCCCGGCCGCCGAGCGCCAGGAGCCAGGCGGTCAGGTCCGGCCTGGTCCCGTACGGCCCGCCGGCCTGCTCCCAGATCCGGCGGACCGTCGCCAGCTGCCGGTCCGTCAGCACGTCCGGCAGCGGTTCGAACGGCTGCCCCGGCGTGAGGTAGGGGTTCTGGGCCAGGGTCCGCCCGAACAGCAGGGCCGCCTTGTAGCGGTCGCTGTCCACGGTGGCGCTGCTGCCGTGCGGGGAGAGCGGGTCCGCCCAGTCGGGCGTGTCGGTCTGCTCCAGGACCGGCGCCGCCCCGACCCGGCGGACACCGTCGCAGTCGAGCAGATGGACGGCGGGCTCGGGGACCACCGACCAGAGCACGTTGGCGTGCGAGAGGTCACCGATCACCAGCCCCCAGCGGTGCAGGCGCTCGATCAGCCCGGCCAGCTCCAGCACCAGGGCGAGCCGCTGCTCCGGGTCCGGGCGGACCACGCCCTGGGTCGCGGGCTTCTCCGGGTAGAAGAGGTACTGCGCCTCGGTGAGCCTGCGCCCGCCGGCACCCGTCTGCCAGGACATCGCGGCCGGCGCCTCCTGCATCAGGAACCCGACGCAGCCCGGGCCGTCGACCACCCGGCAGAGCGGCCAGGCGGCCTGCGCGTCCAGCCGGTCCCGCTCCTCCCCGGGGAGTGCGAGCCGCAGGTCGACCAGCTCGGCCAGGGCCGGGCCGTGCACCTTCCCGGGGTCGAGGTAGCGCTTGAACAGCAGGCCCGGGTAGCCGGCCAGGCGCTGCACCAGGCCCTGGCCGCCCCGCCCGGCCTCGGCCCCCACCGCCAGCAGCGCGAGTTCCACGTCCGCCCCGCCGGCCAGCGCCGTGGCGATGTCCGGGGCGCTCACCGGGCGGCCTCCCAGAGGCAGACGGCCGTGCGGTCGTCGTCGTAGCTGCGCACCCTCACCTGGGCCTGCCAGAGGAACTCGGCCAGGCCGGGGACGTCCGGACCGCCCCACCGGTCGGCGAGGAAGTCCTGCAGGTCGGGTTCCTTCAGCAACGGCAGCGCCAGACCGTCGGTGCACAGCACCAGCAGGTCGCCGGGGCGCGTGTCGGTGATCAACCGGACCCGGGTCTGCTCGTAGGCCTCGGGCAGGCAGTGGGTCCGGGTGCTGATCAGCGCGCCGTCGTCCTCGTCCTGCTCGCAGTTGGTCCAGCCGCCCTCCCGCAGGCGCAGCAGGCCGCCGTCGCCGACCGAGACGAAGCCGCGGGCGGTGACGTCCGCGTCGGCCGGCACCAGCAGGGCGCGCAGCGTCGTCGAGTACGACTTGGGGTCCAGGCCCCGCTGCCCCGCGTCCTTCGCCAGCTCGCCCGCCACCGCCGCGACCATCTGCCCCATGAGCACCGCGAAGTCGGCCTCGGCCCCGATCCGCAGGCAGGCCAGCAGCGTCTCCGCCTTGTGGGCGACCTGCCGGGCCAGCAGCCGCAGGACGCCGTTGGAACCGCGCTGGGAGTGCTGCTGGGAGCCGACGCCGTCGGCCACCGCGAGCAGCAGCAGGTCACCGGCCCGGGTGACCAGGACGGCGTCCTGGCGGCACTCGCCCCGGTAGCGGTGCGAGTCGCCGCGGACGGAGGCGGCCCGGACGGTGACCGGGCCGAAGGTGCCGCCGTCCACCACGGTGTCGGGCAGCGTCCCCGCGTAGAGGTCGGCGCCGACGTCGGCGATGCCGGTCGGCTCGGGCGTGTAGGCCGGGGGCTTGCGGCCGACGTGGTGGACGGCGCCGGGTTCCTCGCCCGACACCGGCACCAGGCCGGACGCTCCCGCCGCCGGTGCCGGCGGCCCGCCGGGCGCCGCCGCGGGCCGGTCGCGGCCGGGCTGCCCCGCCGCGTCCGGCCCGGTGGTGGCCGGATGCGGCAGGAACGGCACCGGGGTGGACGGCACGGGCCTGGCCGGGGCCGGGGCGACCGGGCCCGGCCCCCAGCCGTGCTCGTAGACGGACGAGGCGACGTCGATCGGGTCGAAGGCCCGCTCGGACACGGGCTCCGGCCCCTGACCGCCGTGCGGGTTGCCGTGCGGGTTGTCGTACGGGCTGCCCTGCGGATTGTCGTACGGGTTCACCTGGCGACCCCGCTCAGAGCTTGTCGAGCGAGACGGCGGTGAACCCGGGCACGTGGTCGTCGACCTGGAGGCTCATGCCCTGCCCGGCCGCGGTCGCCCCGCTCACCGAGCGGACGATCGACCGGGTCAGGCTGGCCGCGAACTCCCGCAGCGCGACCGCCGGGTCCGCCGACCCCTCCTCCTGCATGAAGGCCTTGAACGTGGCGACGTGCGCGATCACCGTGCGGTCCGCCTGGCCGATGCCGAAGGCGATGATGTGCGGCCGGAACGCGGCGGCGAGCAGGTCCTGGTACGGCTGCTCCCAGTCGGAGTCGGTCGGCACGCCGTCGGAGAGGAAGAAGACCACCGGACGGTAGACGTCGTGGCCCTCCGCCTTCAGCTGCTGCACGTCCCGCTCGATGGACTGCCGGAGCAGGGTGAAGGCGTTGCCGAAGGAGGTCAGGCCGGAGGCCTCCAGGGCGGGCAGCTCGTCCAGGTCGCTCAGATCGACCAGCGGCTGCAGCTCGTTGGCGTCGGTGGAGAAGCCGATCAGCCCGAACCGCGTCTTGTCGGAGATGGTCGGGTTGGTGCTGATCTCCTGGTGGAGGTTGAACAGGGCCTTGTTGAGGGTGTCGATGTCGGCGCTCATCGACCCCGACTCGTCGCACACGGCGTAGAACGGGAGGATCTGCACGGCACTTCTCCTTGGTCTCGCAGTTCACAGCGGGTGTGGGGCACGGTTCGGAACGGGACCCGGACCGGACGGCCGGGGCCCCGGTCAGCCGGTGTAGAAGTAGATCTCCAGCGAGGCGTGCCGGGGGTTGTCCGTCAGCGAGATGAAGTCCCGGGTGGTGGTGCCCCGGAACATCTCCGGACGGGCCTGCGCGAGCAGCCCGTTGACAGTGTGCGCGTACGCCTGTCCGGCGCCCGGGTCGCGGTTGCTGCCGAACGTGAGCACCACCGCGGCCTGGCGCCCGGCGTACCGCTCGGTGGCCGCGCGGATCTGCGCCACCAGGCCGGCCGTGTCGGAGGAGTCCCCGGTGACGTCGACGGTGACCGCGTCGTGCTCCACCCCGCGCGGGCCGGTGGGGGTGGGCGTCGGCCGGGGTGTCTCGGAGGCGGTGGCACTCGCGTCGGCCGTGGCCGTGGCCGTGTCCGTGGCCGCGGGCGCGGGCGCGGGCGTCGCGGTGGCGCGCGCGGCCGCCACCGGGTCGCCCTGGTCGCCCATCGCGACCAGGGCCAGGACCAGCAGCAGGTCCGCGAAGAGCCAGCCCGCGAGGTGTGCGCTCCGGACGCGCGGCCGCCCGGTTCGGAACCGGTCCCTCATCGGCCCGCCTGCCGCACCGGCACCTCGTCCAGCTCCAGCAGCGTCTGCTCGTCCGCGACCGCGACCGCGTCCGAGACGCCCGGCGTCCCCGGGGCGTCCGACGGGTCCGAGGGGCGCGAGCGGGTGCCGCCCGCGCCCGGTCCGGGCTCCGACACGGTCTTGACCAGCAGTGCTCCCGGGCCCGGGGCCCGCCGCTCGTCCCGGGCGTCCACCCGCGCCGCTGCGGCCGCGGCCGCCGAGGCCGCCGCGGTGACCCGGTCGGCCATCGCCGCGACCTCCCGGGCCAGCCCGTCGAGCTGCTCCAGCAGCCGCCCGCCGACGTCGGCGACGGTCTCCGCGCCGGTGGTGAACCCCCGCTGGGCGACCGCGAGGTCCCGCACCGCGTCCTCCACCCGCTCGCCCGCGTCGGACAGTTCGGCGCCGACCCGCTCGGTGGCCCGCCGTACGGCATCGGCGGCGTCGGCCGTCTGCTGCCCGCCGCGCCGGACCAGGTCGTCGGTGGCGGCGGCGCCGTCCCGGACGGTCCCGGCGAGCTTCTCGCCGCTGTCCCGCACGGCCTTCCCCACGCCGTCGACCGCCTTCTCGATCCCGTCGACCGCCTGCCGCAGCGGGTCGACCGCCGCGCCCACCTCGGCCAGCCGCTCCCTGGCCCCGGTCACCGACCGCTCGACCACCAGCGCCGCGTCGCTGAGGTCCCGCTGGGTGTCGGCGGCCTGCCGACCGAGCCGCTCCAGGGTCTCCGCCGCGCCGGTGAGCTCGGCCACGAACCGCTGCGGCGAGGACCGGCGGCGCTCGTTCAGCACCAGCTGCGCCCGGGTGAGCACCGGGGCCAGCTCGGCCAGCAGCTCCTCCGCCTCCTGCACCGCCCCGGTCTCGCGGCGCTCGGTCCCGGCCCTGCGGACGCCGTGCGCGACGGAGAAGACCAGCAGCAGGGCGATGAACAGCGTGGCGGACAGCGCGATGTCGCCGAAGGTGGCCCAGCCGGCCAGCCGGCCCTCGAAGCCGGTCTGCCAGAGCTGGAGGAACGGCCGGGCGGCCTGCGCCGCATCCGCACCGATCAGGGCCTGGTAGGCGCTGGTCGCCTGCATCAGGCCGGCCCAGGTGACCAGCAGCGGGACGAACACCAGCCCACCCAGGGCGACTTCGAGCCAGGACCAGAACCTCGGTTCGGGCTGCGGCCGGACCGCCGCCCGGACGCTCTCCGGCCGGACGAAGCTCTGCACCAGGTCGAGGTCGGCCCACTGGTCCAGGTCGCCGGTGCCCGAGATCGCCAACCCGAGCTCCTTGAGCTCCTCCTGACGACCCACCAGGCCGGGCCTGGCCGCCAGAGCGCGCAGCTCACCCCCGATCGCACGACGGTCCAGCAGTCGACCTGACGTCATGAGGACTCCTTCGGTGCGCGCCGCCGCGGGGGTGAACGCCCGTGGCCGGTGCGGTGCACAGGCGGAGCCGCCCGCGCAGCCTCCCCCCGGTGGCCGGAATCCGGCCACGCCGCTCCGTGCCGCAGCGTAGCGCAGAACCACCCTGCGGGACTGGGCAGTTCGTCCAGTGGATACCTGTTCGTCACCGACTCGCCCGGGCCCCGGGGGCCCGGGCTGCGCCGGAGGTCTCAGACGTACCGGGCCACCAGCCGGCGGACCAGGTCCGGCAGCGCGGTGGAGATGGGCTCGCGGATCACCTCGTCGGCGACCTCGTCGAACGGGGTCGGCTCGCCGTTCATCACGATCAGCCGGGCCCCGTTCCCGAGCGCGCTGTACGGCAGTTCGGCCACCGGGAAGACCTGCAGGCTGGTGCCGACGGCGAGGAACAGGTCGCAGGCCTTGCTGACGGCGTCGGCCTGCTGGATCACCTGCGGGTCCAGCTGCTCGCCGAACATGACGGTCCGCGGCCGCAGCACCCCGCCGCAGGCCCGGCAGTCCGGGTCCGGCTCGCCCGCCGCCACCCGGTCCAGCGCCTCCGCCACCGGGCCCACCACCTTGCACCGCATGCACTGCACCTCCTGCGCGGTGCCGTGCAGTTCGAGCACCTTGCGGGGGGACTGACCGGCCCGCTGGTGCAGCCCGTCGACGTTCTGGGTGAGCACCCGGACGGGCAGCCCGGACTGTTCGAGGTCGACCAGCGCCCGGTGCCCGGCGTTCGGCTCGGCGGCCAGCGCGCCGACCTCGGCGCGCATCAGCCAGGACCGGCGGCGAACGTCCGGGTCCGATGTGTACGGGCCGATGGTGACCAGCCGCGGGGCCTCCGGGTCGCGCTGCCAGAGTCCGTTCGGGCCGCGGTAGTCGGGGATGCCGGAGTCGGTCGAGATGCCGGCGCCGGTGAGCACGGCGATCAGCGGGCGCTTCGCGTTCATGCCCCGGACGGTACGGCCACTCCTCGCCGGCCCGCCACCGATATCCGCCCCAGGTCGCGCGCAGGCCCGCGCCCCGGCCTGCCCCGCTCAGGCCACGCTCAGGCCCGCTCAGGCCCCGCTCAGGCCACGACCGGCCGCCCGGCGCCGGCGCCGAAGCCCGCCAACGGAGCCAGCGCCACCAGGTAGCAGCCCGCAGCGACCGGGATCAGCGCCAGGTCCGCCGCCGTCAGCACCGTCCCGGCCAGCACCAGCACCGGGCTCCACCAGCGCAGCGTGCGCGCCCGGCCCACCGTGCCGGCCACCAGCAGCGCCAGCAGACCGACGTAGAACAGCAACGGACCGACCGAGTAGACCACCGGCACCACCCCCGGATGACTCTGGACGCTGTCGAACAGCCGGTGCTGGTCCGCCTTGTCGACGGCCACCGCCCCCACGTACAGGTCGATGACGATCTGCACGACCGACGCCGCCAGCCCTGCGGACGCCACCCCCAGGGCGGCGCGCGCCGCGACCCTGCCCGCCGCCGTGCGGTGCGGCGCCGGCCACCGCTCCAGCGCGACGAGCACCGGCGCGAACAGCACCAGCCCCGCCAGCATCAGGCCGTGACCGACCAGCCAGCCCGCACCGGGGTCACGCGATCCGTCCAGCAGCCGGATGCCGCCGTACAGCGCCATCAGAACGGGTCCGCCGATGACCGCGAACGGGGTGACGCGACCGAGCGTCGAGGTGTCCATGGGTGCTCTCCCGAGGTTGGGGCCGTCGTTGTTCCGACACCCCGGATCCTGTCCGCCGCCGCCCTCGTCGCGGATCGCCCGCACCGGCGAATCCGGCCCCTCCCCCGCGCGGGGGAGCCGTCAGCCCTCGCCCGCCACCACCGCGCCCGCCTCGTACGCGAACACCACCGCGTGCACCCGGTCACGCAGACCCAGCTTGCCCAGCACATTGCTGACATGGGTCTTCACCGTGTGCTCGCTCACCACCAGCTCGGCGGCGATCTCGGCGTTGGAGAGCCCCCGGGCCAGCAGCCGCAGCGTCTCCCGCTCGCGCCCGGTCAGCTGCTCCAGCAGCCCGGACGGCGGCCGTACCGCCCGCTCCGCGCCGCCCGGCCGCCGGGCGGCGAACTCCCCGATCAGCCGACGGGTCACCGACGGCGCCAGCAGCGCCTCTCCGGACGCCACCATCCGCACACCGTGTGCCAGGTCGTCCCGGCGGACGTCCTTCAGCAGGAACCCGCTGGCTCCCGCGTACAGCGCGTCGAAGACGTAGTCGTCGGCGTCGAAGGTGGTCAGCATGATCACCTTCGTCTCCGGGTACTCCGCGCAGACCCGGCGGGCCGCCTCCAGCCCGTCCATCACCGGCATCCGGACGTCCAGCAGCAGCACGTCCGGCCCGTGCACCCGGACCGCCTCGATCGCCTCCGCGCCGTCGCCCGCCTCGGCGACCACCTCGATGTCCGGCTGCGCGTCCAGGATCATCCCGAACCCGGCCCGCACCAGCTCCTGGTCGTCCGCGACGACCACCCGGATCGGCTTCATCCACCCACTCCGCCCACCAGCCCGGACGCCCCCAGCGGCAGCCGGGCGCTCACCAGGAAACCCCTGCCGTCGGGCCCGGGACCGGCCTCGGCCCGGCCGCCGCAGGCCGCCGCCCGC
The DNA here is from genome assembly GCF_040611255.1 of Kitasatospora sp. NPDC002965. Lineage (NCBI taxonomy): Bacteria > Bacillati > Actinomycetota > Actinomycetes > Kitasatosporales > Streptomycetaceae > Kitasatospora > Kitasatospora sp. NPDC002965. The sequence continues at coordinate 69,646 of NZ_JBEXNT010000005.1, forward strand.
TCCCGGATGCCGACCAGCCCGCGCCCCCCGGACCAGCCGCTCGCGGCCCGGCCGGCCGGCAACGGCACACCCCGCCCGTCGTCGGAGACCACGACCGCCAGCTCCTCCCCCTCCCGGACCACCCGCACCAGCGTGTGCGAGGCGCCCGCGTGCTTGACCGTGTTGGTCAGCGCCTCCTGCACGATCCGGTACGCGGCCGCCTCCACGTCCGCCGGCAGCGGACCGCCGACGCGTCCGAGGTCGAGATCGACCGAGAGCCCGGCCGTACGCACCCGCTCCGCGAGCGCCGCGAGCTCCGCCAGCCGCGGCTGCGGCGCCAGTTCGGGCGCGGCCCCCTCCTCCTTCAACACGCCGAGCACCCGACGCAGTTGCACCATGGCGTCCCGCCCGGAGTCGGCGATGGTGTCGAAGGTCCTGATCGCCCGCTCCGGGTCCGAACGCACCACCACCGGCCCCGCCTCCGCCTGGATCACCATCAGCGAGACGGCGTGCGCCAGGATGTCGTGCATCTCCCGGGCGATCCGGGCCCGCTCCTCGGCCACCGCGCGCGCCGCGTCGCTGGCCGCCCGGCGCCCGGCCTCCCGCGCCCGCTCCGACTCCACCTGCGCCAGCCTCCGCAGTTCACGCACCAGCGAGCCGAAGACGAACGCCCCGACCGAGGTCAGCAGCGAGAACAGCATGCCGTTCGGCGACCGCGTCCCCACCACGTTGGCGACCACCACCACGGCCAGCACGGCCCAGCGCTGCCCGTCCCTGGCCCGGTCGGCCACCGTGTAGAGGGTGACCACGGCGTACAGCGGCAGCTGCGGCATCGCCGAGTGGGCGAGCACCGAGAGCACCGCCGACACGCCGCCGCTGACCGCCAGCACCGTGACCGGGGCGATCCGCCGCCACGGCAACGGCAGGGCCGTCCCCAGGGCCAGCAGATAGGCCCACCAGGACCACGCCGTGTCGTCGTGGTACACCGACCAGAGCGAGACCCCCGCCGAGCCGACCGTCAACAGGCCGTCCACCACGTACGGGTTGACCCCGGCCAGCCCCGCCCGCCAGCGCACCGCTCGCCCCACCGTGACACCTCCCCCGTCCGCGGGGAGGCCCACCCCGCGGAGAAGATCATGCCCGACCGGCAGCAGCGTGAGCACGCCCCCGCCGGTGTCCGGCACCACGCGGTCAGGCATCCGTGACCACCACACCCCCGGTGTCGGTCCGCGCCGAGATGGTGCGCGGCGCGCCGGCCTGCCGGGGCACCGCCACCTCGACCCCGCCCGTCACCGCCTCCGCGTCCACCGCGTACGGTTCCCCGCCCGGCACCCGCACCCTGACCTCGCCGGTCACCGACCGCGCCTCCACCGTGGTCGGGCTCGCCGCGAACGCCACCTCGACACCACCGGTCTCGGCGCTCACCCGTACCGTCGGCGAGGTCAGCGCCGTCCCCTGGACGCCACCGGTGCCCACCTTGGCCTCCACCTCGCCGGCCAGCCCGTGCAGCCGGATCCCGCCGGTCTCGCTGCTCAGCCGCACCACCGTTCCGGCCGGCACGGTCACCTCGTAGCCCACCCCGCAGTCCGAGCAGTCGTACGCCAGCCTGAGCGTGCCGTCCCGCACCTCGTGCCGGGTCTCCGGCGCGGGGCCGCGGTAGCTCTGCTTCTCGACCACCCGCACCGTGTCCCCCGCGCGGACCTCGATCCCCCCGGTCCGCCCCTCGACCACCAGCTCCCGCACCGGCTCGGCCACCCCGTAGGAGACCGTCCGGCGCTCGTCGTCGTCCCAGGAGCACCCCACCGACCCGAGCAGCACCGCCCCCGTGATCGCCACGGCCCCCAACGCCCGCTTCGCACCCATCCCCGACACCCTCTCGTCCACGTCCGTTGCCGACGCCCCGAGCCTGCCGCGCCGGCCCCCGCCCCCGCTTCCCCCGCCCGACCCGTTTCCCGCCCTCCCCCGCAGGAGGGAGGGCGGAGGAATCGGGGAAACGCCGAAGGGCCCGGAGGCGATGTGCCTCCGGGCCCTTCGATTCAGTAGCGGGGACAGGATTTGAACCTGCGACCTCTGGGTTATGAGCCCAGCGAGCTACCGAGCTGCTCCACCCCGCGTCGGTAAACACGACCTTACGCGACCACGGCCGGGAAACCTAACCGGACTCCCCCAGCCCCCGAAAACACCACCCGCCGGCCACCCACCGGGGACCGACCGCCCCGCATCACGGGCCCGCACCGGGGTGGGGGACCAGGCACCAGAAGCCCCGGGAAGCCCCCAGGAAGCCCCCGGGAACGCCGCAGGGCGGCCACCCCGTGAGGGGTGACCGCCCTGCGGTTCAACCGCGGACTCAGCCGGTGTACGGGCCGTAGTCGTAGTCGTCCAGCGGGACCGCCTGGCCGGAGCCGGCGCCGAAGGGCGACAGGTCGTAGTCGTCGTAGCCGACGGCCGAGTACATCGCGGCCTTGGCCTCCTCGGTCGGCTCGACCCGGATGTTGCGGTAGCGGGGCAGACCCGTACCGGCCGGGATGAGCTTACCGAGGATGACGTTCTCCTTGAGGCCCAGCAGCGGGTCCGACTTGGCGTGGATCGCCGCGTCGGTCAGGACCCGGGTCGTCTCCTGGAAGGAGGCGGCCGACAGCCAGGACTCGGTGGCCAGCGAGGCCTTGGTGATACCCATCAGCTGCGGACGGCCGGAGGCGGGGTGACCGCCCTCGGAGACCACGCGACGGTTCTCCTGCTCGAAGCGGCCGCGCTCGACGAGCTCGCCCGGGAGCAGCTCGGCGTCGCCCGACTCGATGATCGTCACGCGGCGGAGCATCTGCCGGATGATGATCTCGATGTGCTTGTCGTGGATCGACACACCCTGCGAGTTGTAGACCTTCTGGACCTCGGCGACCAGGTGGATCTGGACGGCACGCTGGCCCATGATGCGCAGGACGTCGTGCGGGTTGGTGGCACCCATGGTCAGCTTCTGGCCGACCTCGACCGCCTCGCCCTCGCCGACCAGCAGCTTCACACGCTTCGAGACCGGGTAGGCGATCTCGTCGGTGCCGTCGTCCGGGGTGACGACCAGCTTGCGGGTCTTCTCGGTGTCCTCGATGCGGACCCGGCCCTGCGCCTCCGAGATCGGGGCCACACCCTTGGGGGTACGGGCCTCGAAGAGCTCGACGACACGCGGCAGACCCTGCGTGATGTCGTCACCGGCCACACCACCGGTGTGGAAGGTACGCATGGTCAGCTGGGTACCGGGCTCACCGATGGACTGGGCGGCGATGATGCCGACCGCCTCACCGATGTCGACCAGCTTGCCGGTGGCCAGCGAGCGGCCGTAGCAGAAGGCACAGGTGCCGACGGCCGACTCACAGGTCAGGATCGAGCGGGTCTTGACCTCGCTGATGCCGTGGCGGATCAGCTCGTCGATCAGCACGTCACCGAGGTCGGTGTTGGCGGTGGCAAGGAGCTTGCCGTCCACCGTGATGTCCTCGGCGAGCATGCGGGCGTAGACGCTGGTCTCGACGTCGTCCGTCTTGCGCAGGACGCCGTCGGCACCGACGGTGCCGATCGCCAGCTTCAGGCCGCGCTCGGTGCCGCAGTCCTCCTCGCGAATGATGACGTCCTGGGAGACGTCGACCAGACGACGGGTGAGGTAGCCGGAGTCGGCGGTACGGAGAGCGGTGTCGGCCAGACCCTTACGGGCACCGTGGGTCGAGATGAAGTACTCGAGAACGGTGAGGCCCTCACGGAACGACGCCTTGATGGGACGGGCGATCGTCTCGTTCTTCGCGTTCGACACCAGACCACGCATACCGGCGATCTGGCGCATCTGCATCATGTTTCCTCGAGCGCCCGAGTCCACCATCATGAAGATGGGGTTGGTCTTCTCGAAGTTGGCGTTCATCGCCTCGGCGACCTCGTTGGTCGCCCGGGTCCAGATGCCGATGAGCTCCTGCTTGCGCTCGTCGTTGGTGATCAGACCGCGCTCGTACTGCTTCTGGATCTTCTCGGCCTGCGCTTCGTAGCCCTCGAGGATCTGGGCCTTCTGCGGCGGGACGACGACGTCCGAGATCGAGACGGTGACACCCGAGCGGGTGGCCCAGTGGAAACCGGCCGCCTTCAGGTTGTCCAGGGTCGCCGCGACGACGACCTTGGGGTAGCGCTCCGCCAGGTCGTTGACGATCGCGGAGAGCTGCTTCTTGCCCACCTCGTAGTCGACGAACGGGTAGTCCTCGGGCAGCAGCTCGTTGAAGAGCGCGCGGCCCAGGGTGGTGCGCAGGCGGAAGGACTCGCCCTCGAACCAGGCCGGCTGACCGTCCTCGTCGACCGGCGGGGTCCAGCTGCGGGGCGGGACGGTGCCGATCGGCAGGCGGACGTCGATGACGGCCTGGACGTCCAGCTCCTTGGCGTCGAACGCCATGACCGCCTCGGCGGTCGAGGAGAAGGAACGACCGTCGCCCTTGACCTTCGGCCGGTCCGAGGTGAGGAAGAACAGACCGAGCACCATGTCCTGGGTCGGCATGGTGACGGGGCGACCGTCGGCCGGCTTCAGGATGTTGTTCGAGGACAGCATCAGGATGCGGGCCTCGGCCTGCGCCTCCGCGGAGAGCGGCAGGTGGACGGCCATCTGGTCACCGTCGAAGTCCGCGTTGAACGCGGTGCAGACGAGCGGGTGGATCTGGATGGCCTTGCCCTCGACCAGCTGGGGCTCGAAGGCCTGGATGCCGAGGCGGTGCAGGGTGGGTGCACGGTTCAGCAGCACCGGGTGCTCGGCGATGACCTCTTCGAGGACGTCCCACACGACCGGGCGGGCGCGCTCGACCATGCGCTTGGCCGACTTGATGTTCTGCGCGTGGTTCAGGTCGACCAGGCGCTTCATCACGAACGGCTTGAAGAGCTCCAGCGCCATGGCCTTGGGCAGACCGCACTGGTGCAGCTTGAGCTGCGGGCCGACGACGATGACCGAACGGGCCGAGTAGTCGACTCGCTTGCCGAGCAGGTTCTGACGGAAACGACCCTGCTTGCCCTTCAGCATGTCGCTGAGGGACTTCAGCGGGCGGTTGCCGGGGCCCGTGACCGGGCGACCACGACGGCCGTTGTCGAACAGCGCGTCGACGGCCTCCTGGAGCATGCGCTTCTCGTTGTTCACGATGATCTCGGGCGCGCCGAGGTCGAGAAGCCGCTTCAGGCGGTTGTTGCGGTTGATCACGCGGCGGTACAGGTCGTTCAGGTCGGAGGTCGCGAAGCGGCCACCGTCCAGCTGCACCATCGGACGCAGGTCCGGCGGGATGACCGGGACGCAGTCCAGCACCATGCCGTTGGGCTTGTTGGTGGTCTGCAGGAACGCGGAGACGACCTTGAGGCGCTTGAGCGCACGGGTCTTCTTCTGGCCCTTGCCGGTGCGGATGATCTCGCGCAGGCGCTCGGACTCCTCCGCGAGGTCGAAGGTCTCCAGGCGGTCCTTGAGGGCCGCCGCGCCCATCGAGCCGGAGAAGTAGGTGCCGAAGCGGTCGCGCAGCTCGCGGTAGAGCAGCTCGTCGCCCTCCAGGTCCTGGACCTTGAGGTTCTTGAAGCGCGCCCACACCTCGTCGAGACGGTCGAGCTCGCGCTGCGCGCGGTCGCGCAGCTGCTTCATCTCGCGCTCGGCACCCTCGCGCACCTTGCGGCGCACGTCGGCCTTGGCGCCCTCGGCCTCCAGCTCGGCCAGGTCGGTCTCGGCCTTCTTGGCGCGGGCTTCGAGGTCGGAGTCGCGACGGTTCTCGATCTGCTGACGCTCGACCGAGACGTGCGCCTCCAGGGACGGCAGGTCGCGCTGGCGGCGCTCGTCGTCGACCCAGGTGATCATGTAGGCGGCGAAGTAGATGACCTTTTCGAGGTCCTTCGGCGCCAGGTCGAGCAGGTAGCCGAGGCGGGACGGCACACCCTTGAAGTACCAGATGTGGGTGACCGGGGCGGCCAGCTCGATGTGGCCCATCCGCTCACGGCGCACCTTGGCGCGGGTCACCTCGACGCCGCAGCGCTCACAGATGATGCCCTTGAAGCGGACGCGCTTGTACTTGCCGCAGTAGCACTCCCAGTCCCGGGTGGGGCCGAAGATCTTCTCGCAGAAGAGTCCGTCCTTTTCGGGCTTCAGGGTGCGGTAGTTGATGGTCTCCGGCTTCTTGACCTCGCCGTGGGACCACTGGCGGATGTCGTCGGCGGTGGCCAGGCCGATGCGGAGCTCGTCGAAGAAGTTGACGTCAAGCACTGGTCGTCAAGCCCTCTTTCGTAAGTCGAGAGTCGTTCATGTGGTCTGAGGGGGGCCTGGGGGCGGGCCGGCCCGTCACCGGGCCGGCCCAGCCTCCGTCAGACCTCTTCGACGCTGCTCGGCTCGCGCCGGGACAGGTCGATGCCGAGCTCCTCGGCGGCGCGGAACACGTCCTCGTCGGAGTCCCGCATCTCGATGGACTGGCCGTCCGAGGACAGCACCTCCACGTTGAGGCAGAGCGACTGCATTTCCTTGATGAGCACCTTGAAGGACTCGGGAATGCCGGGCTCGGGGATGTTCTCGCCCTTGACGATGGCCTCGTAGACCTTCACGCGGCCGAGAACGTCGTCGGACTTGATGGTGAGGAGCTCCTGCAGCGCGTAGGCCGCGCCGTATGCCTCAAGGGCCCACACCTCCATCTCACCGAAGCGCTGACCACCGAACTGCGCCTTACCACCGAGCGGCTGCTGGGTGATCATCGAGTACGGGCCGGTCGAGCGGGCGTGGAGCTTGTCGTCGACCAGGTGGTGCAGCTTGAGGATGTACATGTAGCCGACCGAGACCGGCATCGGGAACGGCTCGCCGGAGCGGCCGTCGAACAGCCGGGCCTTGCCGGTGGAGTTCACCAGGCGCTCACCGTCACGGGTGAGGGTGGTGTTGTCCAGCAGGCCGGTGATCTCGTCCTCGCGGGCGCCGTCGAAGACCGGGGTGGCGAGGTTGGTGCCGCCCTCGACGGTGTCGGCGCCGATCGCCTGCAGGCGCTGGGCCCACTCGTCGGCGAGGCCGGAGACGTCCCAGCCCTGCTTGGCGAGCCACCCGAGGTGGATCTCCAGGACCTGTCCCGGGTTCATTCGGGACGGGACACCCAGCGGGTTGAGGATGATGTCGACCGGGGTGCCGTCCTCCAGGAACGGCATGTCCTCGACCGGCAGGATCTTCGAGATGACGCCCTTGTTGCCGTGACGGCCGGCGAGCTTGTCACCGTTGGTGATCTTGCGCTTCTGGGCCACGTAGACGCGGACCAGCTGGTTGACGCCCGGGGGCAGCTCGTCGCCCTCTTCGCGGTCGAAGACGCGGACGCCGATGACCTTGCCGGACTCACCGTGCGGCACCTTCAGCGAGGTGTCGCGGACCTCACGGGCCTTCTCACCGAAGATCGCGCGGAGCAGGCGCTCCTCCGGGGTCAGCTCGGTCTCACCCTTCGGGGTGACCTTGCCGACCAGGATGTCGCCGGTGACGACGTCGGCGCCGATGCGGATGATGCCGCGCTCGTCGAGGTCGGCGAGGACCTCCTCGGAGACGTTCGGGATGTCCCGGGTGATCTCCTCGGGGCCGAGCTTGGTGTCACGGGCGTCGACCTCGTGCTCCTCGATGTGGATCGAGGAGAGGACGTCGTCCTGCACGAGGCGCTGCGACAGGATGATCGCGTCCTCGTAGTTGTGACCCTCCCACGACATGAACGCCACGAGCAGGTTCTTGCCGAGGGCCATCTCGCCCTCGTCGGTGCACGGGCCGTCGGCCAGCACCTGGTTGGCCTCGACCCGGGCGCCCTCGTCCACGAGCACCTTCTGGTTGAAGGCGGTGCCCTGGTTGGAGCGGGTGAACTTGGCGGCGCGGTACGTGGTGTACGTGCCGTCGTCGTTGGCCACGGTGACGTAGTCGGCCGAGACCTCCTGGACGACACCCGGCTTCTCGGCCGTGATGACGTCCGCGGCGTCGACGGCGCAGCGGTACTCCATGCCGGTGCCGACCAGCGGGGCCTCGCTCTTCAGCAGCGGCACCGCCTGGCGCATCATGTTCGAGCCCATGAGCGCGCGGTTGGCGTCGTCGTGCTCGAGGAACGGGATCATGGCGGTCGCGACCGACACCATCTGGCGCGGCGAGACGTCCATGTAGTCGATCTCGGTGCCCGGGATGTAGTCGATCTCGCCGCCACGGCGGCGGACCAGGACACGCGGCTCGGCGAAGGTCAGCTCCGCCGTCAGCGGGGCGTTGGCCTGCGCGATGACGTAGCGGTCCTCCTCGTCGGCCGTGAGGTAGTCGACCTGCTCGGTGACGACACCCTCGATGACCTTGCGGTACGGGGTCTCGATGAAACCGAACGCGTTGACCCGGCCGTACGAGGCCAGCGACCCGATCAGACCGATGTTCGGGCCTTCCGGGGTCTCGATCGGACACATGCGGCCGTAGTGCGAGGGGTGCACGTCACGGACCTCGAAGCCGGCGCGCTCACGGGAGAGACCACCGGGGCCGAGGGCGGACAGACGACGCTTGTGGGTCAGGCCCGACAGCGGGTTCGTCTGGTCCATGAACTGCGACAGCTGGCTGGTGCCGAAGAACTCCTTGATGGAGGCGACGACCGGCCGGATGTTGATCAGGGTCTGCGGCGTGATCGCCTCGACGTCCTGGGTGGTCATGCGCTCACGCACGACGCGCTCCATACGGGCGAGACCCGTACGGACCTGGTTCTGGATGAGCTCGCCCACGTTGCGCAGGCGGCGGTTGCCGAAGTGGTCGATGTCGTCGACCTCGACCACGATGTCGCGGCCGGTCTCGTCACTCCACTCGACCTCGCCGGCGTGCAGCTTCACCAGGTACTTGATCGCACCGATGATGTCGGGCTCGGTGAGCACGCCGGAGTCCAGCGACTCGGCGTTGCCCAGCTTCCGGTTGACCTTGTACCGGCCGACCTTGGCGAGGTCGTAGCGCTTCGGGTTGAAGTAGAGGTTCTCCAGAAGCGTCTGCGCGGCCTCGCGGGTCGGCGGCTCGCCCGGACGCAGCTTGCGGTAGATGTCCAGCAGCGCGTCGTCCTGGCCCTGGGTGTGGTCCTTCTCCAGGGTGGCGCGCATCGACTCGTACTCGCCGAACTCCTCGAGAATCATCTCGTTGGTCCAGCCGAGCGCCTTGAGCAGCACGGTGACGGACTGCTTGCGCTTGCGGTCGATGCGGACACCGACCATGTCGCGCTTGTCGATCTCCATCTCCAGCCAGGCACCACGCGAGGGGATGACCTTGCAGGAGTAGATGTCCTTGTCGGACACCTTGTCCAGGGTGGAGTCGAAGTACACGCCCGGGGAGCGGACCAGCTGCGACACGACGACACGCTCGGTGCCGTTGATCACGAACGTGCCCTTGTGGGTCATGAGCGGGAAGTCGCCCATGAAGACCGTCTGAGACTTGATCTCACCGGTCTCGTTGTTGGTGAACTCGGCCGTGACGAAGAGCGGGGCCGCGAACGTGAAGTCGCGGTCCTTGCACTCGTCAATCGAGTTCTTCGGCGGCTCGAAACGGTGGTCGCGGAAGGTCAGCGACATCGACCCGCTGAAGTCCTCGATCGGGGAGATCTCCTCGAAGATCTCCTCCAGACCGGACTTCGTGGGGACGTCCTGACCACTCTCCAACGCCGCCTCGACCCGGGACTTCCAGGCCGCATTGCCGAGCAGCCAGTCAAAGCTCTCGGTCTGCAGGGCGAGGAGGTTAGGTACCTCGAGGGGCTCCTTGATCTTCGCGAACGAGACGCGGAGCGGGGCGGTGGATGCGGCGGAATTGTTCGAGGCGTTGCGCGGCGCGGCCAAGAGGGGGGTCCTTCCGAGGGCTCGGAGCTCACTACGCGCGTACCAGCCGGGCCTGGCTGGGCTTGGTCCCGCCTCCTCGCCGCCGGCCTCCGCCCGGGAGTGAATCCCAGGTCAGAGCCGCTTTGCGGAGGCGATGCCAGACCCCTTCAGGGCAACGCATACTCCGGGCGACGAGTCACGGAGCAGCTAACAGGCAGCGCAAAGGGACAGTGTAGCCAATGGCGACACTGCTGTCCAGCTCTGATTCGGAGACCGAATCGGAGACTCCTCCCGGTAGCCGTCGGACGCGAACGCCCGACGGGTACTGCATCGGCCCGGACTTGCCGGGCCCAGGACTCACGTGGAGTCACTTCCCGCCGGAGCCACTGGTTATGCATCCAGCGGCGGACCAACCGGGTCGGACTCGCGCCTTGAGAATCGCGCGACCCGTCCGGTTCGTCAAGGGCCCGCCTCCGGCTGCGGACCTCGACCCGTCCATCGGCCGTGGGCCCCCCGGCGTTACAGAAGCCGTGGTGGGAGCGTCAGGCGATGACAGCGATCACCATACCCGCCCGCACCGACAGTGCCGAGTGGACGTTCGGCCACTCCGGTGTACGACCCGTCCGGCCGGCCCTCCGCGGGCCTGTGGGCCCGTCCTGGGCCGGGAACGCGAAAAGGCCGGGCCGACCACCCGTAAGGGTGATCGGCCCGGCCTCAGGCCCCCTCAGAGGAGGGGGCGCGAGATCACTTGACGGTGACCTTGGCGCCGGCACCCTCAAGGGCGGCCTTGGCCTTCTCGGCAACGTCCTTGGCAACCTTCTCCAGGACCTTGGCACCAGCGGTGTCAACGAGGTCCTTGGCCTCCTTCAGGCCGAGGGAGGTCAGGGTGCGCACCTCCTTGATGACCTGGATCTTCTTGTCGCCGGCACCCTCAAGGATGACGTCGAACTCGTCCTGCTCCTCGACGACCTCGGCCGGGACGGCCGGGCCGGCGATGCCGACGGCGACCGGGGCGGCGGCGGTGACGTCGAACTTCTCCTCGAACGCCTTGACGAACTCGGCCAGCTCGATGAGGGTCAGGTTCTCGAACTGCGCGAGCAGCTCGTCCTGGGACAGCTTCGCCATGATTGGCGTCCTTCCACTAAATCGGCAGGTGGTGCCGGATGTACGGGTTGGCGGGCGTACGGGCCCGCAGCGAGGCGTGAGCCTGCCGAATTACTCGGCGGCCTCGTCCTCGGCGGCGGGAGCCGGCGTACCGGCACCGCCCTGCTCGACCTTGTCGCGCAGCGCGTCCACCGTGCGGACGAGCTTCGACGGCAGGGCCTGGAAGAGCGCGGCAGCCTGGGACTGCTTGGCCTTCAGGGCACCCGCCAGCTTGGCGAGCAGCACCTCGCGGGACTCGAGGTCCGCGAGCTTCTTGATCTCGTCGGCGGTCAGCGCCTTACCGTCAAGGACACCGCCCTTGATGACGAGAGCGGGGTTGTCCTTGGCGAAGTCACGCAGAGCCTTCGCCGACTCCACCGGGTCACCGGTGACGAAGGCGACAGCCGTCGGACCGGCGAACAGGTCGTCGAGCTCCGTGATCCCGACCTCGTTGGCCGCGATCTTGGTCAGCGTGTTCTTCACCACGGCGTACTGGGCGTTCTCGCCCAGCGAGCGACGCAGGGTCTTAACCTGCTTCACCGTGAGACCGCGGTACTCGGTCAGCACCGCCGCGTTCGAGCCACGGAAAAGCTCCGTGATCTCGGCGACGGCAGCAGCCTTGTCGGGCCTAGCCATAGGCTTACGCCTCCTTCCGTGATGTCGAAGTCCGGCCGACCGCGAAAGTCGACCATTCAGCCGTGGACCACTGGACGGAAGGGAATCCCCCTGCGGAAAATGCAGAAGAGCCCCGGTGCGCAGGCGCACGGGGCTCAGTACGACCTCGACGGACGTGTGCACGAGGCGCACGGGCCGGAAGTCCAAGCTCCAAACAATCCTGCGCGGGCTGCCTGCGCGTGAAGCGCAGATCCTTCGGTCGCGCGGTCCCTCGCGGGCCCACGGCGACAACCAGCGGTCTTTGGCTTCCGCCACAGTAGCGGGACGCCGCCGCCCGGGGCAAATCGCCCATCTGCCCGAAGCCGCAGGCCGGCCCGGGGCCGGCGGTCCCGCGGCGCGACAGCCCTCGGCCCAAGGCCCTTCGGCTCAACGGCTCAACGGCTCAACGGCTCAACGGCTCAACGGCTCAACGGCGAGATGCTCCGGATCCCCACGTCCACCGTGTCCGCCTCCGCCGGCGCCTGCACCGAGAGCGCCCCGCCCGGATCGGTGTAGAGCACCGAGTCGTCCACCCGGCCGCTCTCCCCGGCGCCGGTCCGCTGCAGCCGGACCAGCTGGTCCTTGTCGTTCAGCCAGAGGTCCAGGGTGAGCGAGGCCGAGCCACCGGGCGCCAGCGCGGCCCGGAGGCCGTCCCGGCGGGCCTGGCCGAGCTGGGTCTGGGCCGCCGCGTAGCGCGCGGCGTCGGTGACGGCCCGGTAGTGCTCGACCGTGGAGTCCTCGAACTTCTCCTCGCCGACGTACTGCGCGGTGACGCCGTCGGCGGTCGCGGCGGCCAGCGCCACCACCGGGTTGAGCAGGTCGATCAGCCCCGCGTACGGGACCTCCCGGTGCCCGTCCGGGCCGGGCGGCACGGCGAACCGCTCCCAGTGCCGCCCGCCCTGCCGGGCCGCGGTGGCCGCGTCCCCGCCCTGGTAGGCGACGGTGTCCACGACGATCAGCTGCTCGGCCTCGGCCGGGGTGGACCGCTTGACCTGGAGCGCGGTCTTCGGCTGCCAGAACAGCGGGCCCGAGCCGGCGTCCGCCCCCAGGCGGTAGCTCACCTTGGCCCGGCGGGCGGTCTGCATGGCCAGCTGGGCGGAGAGCAGCACGCCGTGCGGCGAGCGGTCGGTCGGCCTGGCCGGCCAGGTCGGCGAGGCACTGCTCGGGGTCGGGGTCGCGGCGCCGGAAGCGGACGGAGCCGGCGCCGGGCCGCCGGACCCGCTGCAACCGGTCAGGCCGCCCGCCAGCACCGCGACGGCCACCGCCGCCGCCAGCCGCTGCCGCACCGCCATCCCCGTCTCCCCTTCGTACCGTTCCCGCCCCGGCGGCCGCGCTCCCCGGCCGCCCTCTCCCCGCCACCTTGCCACCCGGCGCCCGCGCGCCCGGCGGCGCCCCCCTGCGACGCGGCGTCAGCCGACCGGGACGGCCGCCGGAGCGGAGCCCGGAGCAGGCCCCGGAACCGGTTCCGGACCCGACGGCTGCACGGCCGACGGCCCCGCCCCCGGCTCGGCGGAGCCCGACTCCGCGCCCGGCTCGACCGGCTCGGCGACCTCCGTCGTGGTCACCACCGCCCCGGCGGTGCCCTGGAAGGTGGACCGCACCCGGAGCAGCCGGTCCCCCGGAGCCACCCAGAAGTCGTAGCCGACGCCGGTGACCCCGCGCTGCCGGTGGTACCCGACCACCGCGGCCAGCCGCTCGGGGCCCAGCCCCTCGTCGGCGGCGAAGAAGTCCTCGACCGACGCGGTGCCCCGGTAGTGGGCGACGGTCCCGCCGTTCAGCTGTTCGCCGCCGAGGGAGCTGAGCTTGCCCGCCAGCGCCATCGAGTGCATCTGCCCGCCGGGGTTGGAGACCAGGCCGGTCATCCACCCGCCGGCCCAGCCGCCCCGGCCGGCGGCGCTCGCGCGGGAGTCCAGCGACTCGGCGTCGGCCCGCTCGGCGCGCTTCGGCGCCGCGCCCGGGTACCCGAGGTCCAGGACGCCGTCCCGGCCGCTCAGCCGGCCGGTGCCCAGCTCGTCGGTCACGGTCAGGTCGGCCGCGTCGTGGGCGCCCCAGGAGACCGTCCCGCTCGCGCTCCGCCGCCCGGCCGGTCCCTCCTCGACCAGCTGGACCCGCGCGCCGCCGACGTCGTCCAGCCGCTGGGCGGCCGACAGCAGCACCTCCCGGGGCGGCCGGACGGTGGGTCGACCGCTGTCCGGAGTGCGTTCCCCGGAGACGGCCAGCACACTGCACGCGGTGAGACCGGCGGCGAGCAGGAGGAGGGCCACGCCCTTGACGGCGGGGCGGGGGGCGGACGGCACGGCACACTCCGGCGGTCGGGCTGGGATGCGGCCCCGGTCGGGGCGCGTGATCGGTCCGGCCGAGCGTACGACGGACCGCGCAACAGTTCCCCAGTGGCGGGATCTCGATCGGGAAACGACGGCGGGCCCGCACCCCCGGCGAAGGGGTGCGGGCCCGCCGTACGGACTACGGCTGCGATCAGAGCGCGGCCGGGTCCTCCTCGACGAGGAGGTTCCGGGTGCGGTTCGGGTCCACGAGGATGCCGGGGCCGATCGTGGTGGAGAGCGCGGTCTTCTTGATGTACCGGCCCTTGGCGGCGGACGGCTTGGCGCGGAGCACCTCGTCCAGCGCGGCGGCGTAGTTCTCGACCAGCTGCTCGTCGGTGAAGGAGACCTTACCGATGATGAAGTGCAGGTTCGAGTGCTTGTCGACGCGGAACTCGATCTTGCCGCCCTTGATCTCGTTCACGGCCTTGGCCACGTCCGGGGTCACGGTGCCGGTCTTCGGGTTCGGCATCAGGCCACGGGGACCGAGCACGCGGCCGAGGCGGCCGACCTTGCCCATGAGGTCCGGGGTGGCGACGACGGCGTCGAAGTCGAGGCGGCCCTTGGCGACCTCGTCGATGAGCTCGTCGGAACCGACGATGTCGGCGCCCGCAGCACGCGCGGCCTCGGCACGCTCGCCGGTCGCGAAGACCAGGACCCGAGCGGTCTTACCGGTGCCGTGCGGGAGGATCACGGTGCTGCGGACCATCTGGTCCGCCTTGCGCGGGTCGACGCCCAGACGCATGGCGACCTCGACGGTGCCGTCGAACTTGGTGGTGCTGGTCGCCTTGGCGAGGCGGATGGCCTCGAGGGGGGCGTAGAGGCGGTCGCGGTCGACCTGAGCGTCCGCGGCCTTCAGAGCCTTGCTGCGCTTCACTGCTGCTCCTGAATGGGGAATGGAGTCGTGGTATGTGCGGGCCGCGCAGGCCCTACCACATGGACGAGAAGGGTGATCAGCCCTCGACCGTGATGCCCATCGACCGGGCGGTGCCGGCGATGATCTTCGACGCGGCGTCCAGGTCGTTGGCGTTCAGGTCGGGGAGCTTGACCGTGGCGATCTCGCGGACCTGGGCGGCCGTGAGCTTGGCGACCTTGGTCTTGTGCGGCTCGGCAGAGCCCTTGTCGACACCCGCAGCCTTCAGGATGAGGCGCGCGGCCGGCGGCGTCTTCGTGATGAAGGTGAAGGAACGGTCGTCGTAGACCGTGATCTCCACCGGCACGATCATGCCGCGCTGCGACTCGGTCGCAGCGTTGTAGGCCTTGCAGAACTCCATGATGTTGACGCCGTGCTGGCCCAGCGCGGGGCCGACCGGCGGCGCCGGGTTGGCCGCACCGGCGTTGATCTGGAGCTTGATAAGCCCCGTGACCTTCTTCTTCTTGGGAGGCATGTCTCTCCGGGTCCTTCCGAGAGGTGATTGCTGGTGTGTGCGGAACCGGGGCGACACCCAGTCGCCAGCACACACATCGGACCAGGCTAACGCCTCGGCGTCGCTGGACCAAAACGGATTCGGGGCAGGGCCGTCGGCCCTGCCCCGAATCCGCGGACGGTTGGGACTAGTTCTTCTGGATCTGGTCGAAGGAGAGCTCGACCGGGGTCTCCCGGCCGAAGATCTCCACCAGACCCTTGACCTTCTTCGAGTCGGGGTTGATCTCGTTGATGGTCGCCTGCAGGGTGGCGAACGGACCGTCGGTGACGGTGACCGAGTCGCCGACCTCGAAGTCGAGGACCTGGATCTCGCTGGGCTTGACCGGGGAGGGCTTGCCGGCCTCCTTGGCCGCCTGGCGCTCGACGTCCGGGGCGAGCATCTTGACGACCTCGTCCAGCGTCAGCGGGTACGGGTCGTAGGCGTTGCCGACGAAGCCGGTGACGCCGGGGGTGTTGCGCACGACGCCCCAGGACTCCGGGGTGAGGTCCATGCGCACCAGGACGTAGCCGGGGAGCTTGTTCTGGCGGATGGTCTTGCGGTCGCCGTTCTTGATCTGGACGACCTCCTCCTGCGGCACCTCGGCCTGGAAGATGTACTCCTCGACGTTGAGCGAGACGGCGCGCTGCTCCAGGTTCTGCTTCACCCGGTTCTCGTAGCCGGCGTAGGTGTGGATCACGTACCACTCGCCCGGCATGAACCGCAGGTCCTCGCGGAACTTGGCGACCGGGTCGACCTCGACGGCCTCCTCGGCCTCGGCCTCGGTCTCGTCCTCGGTCCCGGCCTCGGCTGCGGCCTCGGTCTCCTCGGCGAGCTCCTCGTCGGACTCCTCGTGCAGCGCGGCCTCCTCGGCCGGCTCACCGGCCTCGACCTCGTCGTGCGCCTCGGCCTCGTCCTCGTCGCTGTCCGCGGCGTCCACGATCTGCTCGGCGGCCTCGACGTCGTCAGCCAGCTCGGCCGCGTCCAGCTCGGCGGCGACATCCGCCTCGCGGACGGTCTCGTCGGCGTCGTACAGGGGGGAGTCAGACACGGTGGCTGCTTCTTTCCTGGAGATGGTGAAGGTGGCGCGCTCCGTGGCGTTCCCGGTGCCGGTCCGCTCTCGCGGGCGCCGGAAGTTCGCCTCGGAGACTTCAACAGTACCGAGTCAACGGTAGCGGCCCCGTACCTCCGACGCAGACAGCTCGACCCGGGCCGAGGACCGGCCCGGGTCGGGAAGCTGTTTCAAAGGTGTGGCGGTTCCGTCAGCCGAAGATCCAGAGGGCCAGCTTGGAGAAGCCGTAGTCGAGACCGGAGACGAACGCCATCACGATCACGACGAACACGACCACGACCGTGGTGTAGTTCACCAGCTGGCTGCGGGTCGGCCAGACGACCTTGCGCAGCTCGGCGATGATCTGCCGGTAGAACAGCGCGAGCCGGGCGAAGGGGCCCTTCTTGCCGCGCTTGCCCGACTTCTTCTCGCCAGAGCGCTTGCGGCGGGACTCGCCCTCCGCAGGCGTGGTCTCGGCAGCGCCGTCGGCCCCCTCGGGGTTGCCGCTCTCAGGCGTTGCGGTGGAGCCCGTGGTCTCCGTCACTCGTCCTCACCTGAATCCGGGTCCTGCCGAGCATCACCTGCGTACCCGGGTAGGGCACGAGCGGCCGGCTAAAGCGGTGCTGTTCGGTGCCCTCTCCGCATCAAGCCCGCTCGCTCTTTGGAGCGAACGGGCTGAGTACGGATCAAGCAGCAGGGCAAGAGGGACTTGAACCCCCAACCGCCGGTTTTGGAGACCGGTGCTCTACCAATTGAGCTATTGCCCTACGGAGCTTTTCGGCTCCAGTAGCGACCACCAACCTACCGTATCTCCCGCCGCCCCAGGTACAGGTGGCGAGCGTTCCGGTCGGCTCGGTGTCCGTCGAGCAGTGAGTGTACGTGGTCGGGGGGTGTTTGGTCGAACCTCTTCTTTCCGGGCCGCCATGTGGACGGCCCCGTACATATCGTGAAACCGCCATGCCCGGGCCGTGTGCCGTCTGCGACCATGCAGGCATGAGCGCTTCCACCCCGCAGCCCGACAGTTCCGTCCGCCCCGCCGACCGGCGCGTCTCCGCCCGGATCGGCGCGATCGCCGAGTCCGCCACGCTCGCCGTCGACGCCAAGGCCAAGGCCCTGAAGGCGGCCGGCCGGCCGGTCATCGGCTTCGGCGCCGGCGAGCCGGACTTCCCGACCCCGGACTACATCGTCGAGACGGCCGTCGAGGCCTGCCGTGACCCGAAGAACCACCGCTACACCCCGGCCGGCGGACTGCCGGAGCTGAAGGAGGCGATCGCCGCCAAGACGCTCCGTGACTCGGGCTACCAGGTGGACGCCTCCCAGGTGCTGGTCACCAACGGCGGCAAGCAGGCGATCTACGAGGCGTTCGCGGCGATCCTCGACCCGGGCGACGAGGTCATCGTCCCGGCCCCGTACTGGACCACCTACCCGGAGTCGATCCAGCTGGCCGGCGGCGTGCCGGTGGAGGTCGTGACCGACGAGACCACCGGCTACAAGGTCTCGGTCGAGCAGCTGGAGGCCGCGCGCACCGAGAACACCAAGGTGGTGCTCTTCGTCTCCCCGTCCAACCCGACCGGCGCGGTGTACACCCGGGCCGAGGCCGAGGCGATCGGCCGCTGGGCGCTGGAGCACGGCCTCTGGGTGCTCACCGACGAGATCTACGAGCACCTGGTCTACGGCGACGCGGAGTTCACCTCGCTGCCGGCCCTGCTGCCGGAGCTCGCCGACAAGACCGTCGTGGTCAACGGTGTCGCCAAGACCTACGCCATGACCGGCTGGCGGGTGGGCTGGGTGATCGGCCCCAAGGACGTCGTCAAGGCCGCGACCAACCTGCAGTCGCACGCCACCTCGAACGTCTCCAACGTCGCCCAGCGGGCCGCGCTCGCCGCCGTCTCCGGCGACCTCTCGGCCGTGCACGAGATGCGCACCGCCTTCGACCGCCGCCGCCGGACCATCGTGCGGCTGCTCAACGAGATCGACGGCGTGGTCTGCCCCGAGCCCGAGGGCGCCTTCTACGTCTACCCGTCCGTCAAGGGCCTGCTGGGCAAGGAGATCCGCGGCAAGCGCCCGCAGACCTCCGGCGAGCTGGCCACCCTGATCCTCGACGAGGCCGAGGTCGCGGTCGTCCCCGGCGAGGCCTTCGGCACCCCGGGCTACCTGCGCCTCTCCTACGCGCTGGGCGACGCCGACCTGGCCGAGGGCGTCGGCCGGATCCAGAAGCTGCTCGCCGAGGCCCGCGACTGACGGCACCGGCTCCCGGCCCGCCCCCTTTTCACCCCTTCGGGGGATGTGAAGGGGGCGGTTCCCGTCCGGGCCCTCCGTACGGCAGGATTCGTGAATGGAACGCCTGCTGAACCCGCGAGACGTCAGGGACCTGCCCAAGGCCCACCTGCACCTGCACTTCACCGGCTCGATGCGCCCGGCCACCCTGCTGGAACTGGCCGACAGGCACGGCGTCCGGCTGCCGGAGGCGCTCAGCTCCGACCAGCCGCCGAGCCTGCGGGCCACCGACGAACGCGGCTGGTTCCGCTTCCAGCGCCTCTACGACACCGCCCGCTCGGTGCTCCGTGACGAGGACGACATCCGCCGCCTGGTCCGGGAGACCGCCGAGGACGAGCGGCGGGACGGCTCGCGCTGGCTGGAGATCCAGGTCGACCCGACCTCGTACGCGCCCCGGCTCGGCGGGCTGATCCCCGCCCTGGAGCTGATCCTGGACGCCGTCGAGCAGGCCGCCGCGGCCACCGGGGTCGGTATCCGGGTCCTGGTCGCGGCCAACCGGATGAAGTCCCCGATGGACGCCCGGACCCTGGCCCGGCTCGCCGTCCGGTACGCCGACCGGGGCGTGGTCGGCTTCGGCCTCTCCAACGACGAGCGGCGCGGCCTGGCCCGCGACTTCGACCGGGCCTTCGACATCGCCCGCAAGGGCGGGCTGCTCGCGGCCCCGCACGGCGGCGAACTCGCCGGACCGGAGTCGGTCCGCGACTGCCTGGACGACCTGGGCGCCGGCCGGATCGGCCACGGGGTCCGGGCCGCCGAGGACGACCGGCTGATGCAGCGGCTGGCGGACCGCCAGGTCACCTGCGAGGTCTGCCCGTCCTCCAACGTCTCGCTCGGCGTCTACGAGCGGCCCGAGGACGTCCCGCTGCGACGGCTGTTCGACGCCGGGGTGCCGCTGGCGCTCGGCGCCGACGACCCGCTGCTGTTCGGCAGCCGGCTGGCCGACCAGTACGGCCTGGCCCGCGACGTCCTGGGCTTCTCCGACGCCGAACTGGCCGAACTGGCGCGCCAGTCGGTGCGCGGTTCGTGCGCGCCGGAGAGCGTGCGGAAGGAACTGCTCGCGGACGTCGACGCCTGGCTGGCGGGCTGAGTCAGCCCGGGGAGTCGTCCTGGAGCTCCCCGGGAGTCGCCCCGGAGCCTCTCCGGGATTCACCCCGCGATCGCCCGGGGAGGGGCCTCAGAGGGTGACGCCGACCATCACCGGCTCGTTCACCAGCTCCACCCCGAAGGCGGCGCGCACGCCGTCCCGGATCTCCCGGGCCAGCACCAGCAGGTCCTCGGTGGTGGCGGCCCCCCGGTTGGTGAGCGCCAGGGTGTGCTTGGTGGAGAGGGTCGCCGGGCCGCTGCCGTAGCCCTTGCCGAACCCGGCCCTGTCGATCAGCCAGGCCGCCG
The DNA here is from genome assembly GCF_040611255.1 of Kitasatospora sp. NPDC002965. Lineage (NCBI taxonomy): Bacteria > Bacillati > Actinomycetota > Actinomycetes > Kitasatosporales > Streptomycetaceae > Kitasatospora > Kitasatospora sp. NPDC002965. The sequence goes on from NZ_JBEXNT010000005.1 coordinate 89,658, forward strand.
AGGTCTTGGTGCGGCCGCCCGGCGCCGGGTAGGCGGGGGCGGTCAGCTCGCGCTCGGCGGCCAGTGCCAGGAACACGGCGTACTGCTCGGGGTCCAGCACCGGGTTGGTGAAGAAGGAGCCCGCCGACCAGGTGTCGTGGTCCGCCGGGTCCAGCACCATGCCCTTGCCGGAGCGCAGGCCCAGCACCGCCTCGTACGCCTCGCGCAGTCCGACCCGCTCGTCCTGGGCCACCCCGAAGTGCTTGGCGACCTCGGCGTAGCGGACGGGGGTGGACCGCCCGCCGGCGTCCTCCAGCGCGAAGCGGACCCGCAGCACCACGTAGCGGTCGGGCTCGGCCTTGAAGCGGCTGTGCCGGTAGGAGAAGCCGCACTCGGCGCCGGTGAGGGCGAGCACCTCGCCGGACCGGCGGTCGTACGCGACCACCTCGGTGATCGTCTGGGCCACCTCCTGGCCGTAGGCCCCGACGTTCTGCACCGGGGTGGCCCCGGCCGAGCCGGGGATGCCGGCCAGGAACTCGACGCCGGCCAGCCCGTGGTCGACCGTCCGGGCCACCGCGTCGGCCCAGACCTCACCGGCGGCCAGCTCCAGTGCGGTGCCGTCCAGCGCGAAGCCGGTGGTGGCGATCCGCAGCACCGTGCCGGCGAAGCCGGCGTCGCCGATCACCAGGTTGGAGCCGCCGCCGAGGACCAGCAGCGGCTCGCCCGCCGCGTCGGCCGCGCGGACGGCCGAGACCACCTCGTCGTCGGTGTGCGCGGTCACCAGGCGGCGGGCCGGGCCGCCGAGCCGGAGGGTGGTCAGCGGGGCGAGGGGGGCGTCGAGTTCTTCCAGCACGCCCCCCAGCGTACGGGGCCCCCGTACGCACCCCGCCCGTTCGGGCCGGAGCGTCGGGCCGGCCGGAGGATCAGGCCAGCCGGACGACGGCCCGGGACATGCCCAGCACCTTCTGGCCGCCGTAGGTCGCCACCAGGTCGACCTGGACCCTGCGGTCGTCCAGCAGCTTGGCCACCTTGCCGGTGACCTCGATCACGGAGCCGACCCCGTCGTCGGGCACCGGCACCGGACGGGTGAAGCGGACGCCGTACTCGACCACCGCGGCCGGGTCGCCGACCCAGTCGGTGACCACCCGGATCGCCTCGGCCATGGTGAACATGCCGTGCGCGATGACGTCGGGCAGGCCGACCTCCAGGGCGAACTTCTCGTTCCAGTGGATCGGGTTGAAGTCGCCCGAGGCTCCGGCGTACTGCACCAGTGTGGCGCGGGTCACCGGGAAGGACTGCGCGGGCAGCTCGGTGCCGGCCTCGACCTCGTCGTAGCTGATCGCCATCGGGCTCACTCCCCCGTCTTCTCGTCGGCGGCCCGGGCCACCAACGTCATGACCGACGTCACCACGTGCTCGCCGGTCTCGTCCGACACCTCGCCACGCACGGTGAGGACGTCGTTGCCCGCCAGTGACTTGATGTTGTCGATGGTGACCTCGACGGTCAGCCGGTCACCGGCCCGGACCGGGCGGGTGTAGACGAACTTCTGGTCCCCGTGCACGACCCGGCTGTAGTCCAGGCCCAGCTCGGGGTCCTGGACCACCTGGGCGGCGGCCCGGAAGGTGAGCATGAACGGGAAGGTCGGCGGGGCGATCACGTCCGGGTGACCGAACGCCTTGGCCGCCTCCTGGTCGGTGTACGCCGGGTTGGCGTCGCCCACGGCGGCGGCGAACTCGCGGATCTTCTCCCGGCCGACCTCGTACGGCTCGGTGGGCGGGTACGTCCGCCCGATGAAGGAGGGGTCGAGTGCCACGGGCAACTCCTCGGAAGCGCGTTGGATGACAAAAAAACTCCGGACCGCAACCCAATGAGGATTGCGGCCCGGAGTCGTAGACCTGGTTCACACAGGCCCGGTGCCCTGCAACAGGGTCAACGGGTCTCGCGGTGCGCGGTGTGCGAGTTGCAGCGGGGGCAGTGCTTCTTCATCTCAAGACGGTCCGGGTCGTTACGCCGGTTCTTCTTGGTGATGTAGTTCCGCTCCTTGCACTCCACGCAGGCCAGCGTGATCTTCGGGCGGACATCGGTGGCAGCCACGGGAGTGCCTTCCTTGTACAACAATGAATGAGAACAAAGACAAGAGTAGCCGACCGGGAGTGCGATCTCCCGACCGACTACGCGGAGTAGCGGTGACCGGACTTGAACCGGTGACACAGCGATTATGAGCCGCTTGCTCTACCAACTGAGCTACACCGCCACGGTGATCCTGAACACGGCCGAAGCCGGTCCTCTCTCACCAGAGCCCCCATGCGGAATCGAACCGCAGACCTTCTCCTTACCATGGAGACGCTCTACCGACTGAGCTATAGGGGCGAACGAGGAAGAGATTACACGTTCCGCGCCCAGAGGTGAAATCCGTATCCCGCGGCGAAGTCCGCAGGTGGACGGCCTGCACTGGCGAGCGATCGAAGGCAGCGCGTTCGACCGGCCCGGTCGGGCCGCGGCCCGACCCGATACGACTATTGCCCGCCTCCCTGCGCCCCGCCCCTGCCCGCCGTAGGCTCGTCGCTCATTGATCGGAACCGGGACGGGGCCGTGGACAGCGGGCCGGGCCGGCACGAAGAGGGAGCCGGGCGATGGACAGCGCAGCCGCCGACGGGCCGCAGCCCGGACCCGGCCCGGCGGCCAACCCGCTCGGGCACGGCCCCGTCCTGCTCCTCACCGACGCACGGCTGGCCGACGGCCGGGTGGTGGACGTCCGGATCAGCGGCGACCGGATCCAGGCCGTCGGCACCTCCGGCGGTCTCGGCCCGCTGCCGGCCCTGCCCGGCGCCCCCACCGTCACCACCGGCGCCCGGATCGACCTCCGCGGCTACCTGCTGCTGCCGGCCCCCGCCGAGGTGCACGCCCACTACGACGTCGCCTTCTCCGCCGCGCTGCCCGCCCCTCCGCCGGAGACGCCCTCCGACCTCACCCGGCGGGTCACCGAGGCCGCGCTCACCTCGCTCGGCTACGGCGCCACCGCCCAGCGCACCCACGTCCGGATCGGCGACGTGCACGGGCTGCGCCGGCTGGAGGCGGTGCTCACCGCCCGCCAGGCGCTGCGCGGCCTCGCCGATCTGCAGGCCGTCGCCATGCCCCGGCTGCTCACCGGCCGGGCCGGTGCGGACGGCCGGGCCCAGCTGCGGGACGCGCTCAAGCTGGGGGCCACCGCGGCCGGCGGCTGCCCCGAACTGGACCCGGACCCGGCGGGCTTCGTCCAGGTACTGCTGGAGGCCGCCCGGGAGGCGGACTGCCCGGTGGACCTGCACACCACGGCCGCCGACCCGGGGCAGCTGGCCCGGCTGGCCGGGGCGCTCGGACCGCTGCGGCCGCGGGTGGTGCTGGGGCCGTGCGGGTCGCTGGCGCCGGGCGCCTCGGCGGTGCTGGCCAGCAGCGGGGTCCGGGTGGTCTGCCTGCCGCAGAACGGCGGCTGCTCCGGTCTGGAGGGCCCGGCGGTCGGGCTGCGGCACTCGGTAGTGCGCGAGCTGGTGGAGGCGCGGGTGCCACTGGTGGCGGGCAGCGGCTCGCTGCGGGACGGCGCCAACCCGGTCGGTCGGGCCGATCCGCTGGAGGCCGCGTACCTGCTGGCGGCGGGCGGGGTGCTGAGCCCCGACGCGGCGTACGACACCGTGTCCAACCAGGCGCGGGCGGCGCTCGGGCTGCCTCCGGTGCGGGTGGACGCCGGCTTCCCGGCCGAGCTGCTGGCGGTCCGCGGCGACAGCCTGGCGGGGGCGCTGGCCGGCGGGCACAGCCGGCTGGTGGTGCACAGCGGACGCGTGGTCAGCCGGACCAGCGCGGTGCGGGAGTTCGCCGACACGGTGGCGCTGGCGCTGCCCCGGCAGTCGGGCAGCGCGGGCGGGGGGTGACCGGCCGCTGCGCGGGCGGCGGCGGGGGGTGACCGGCCGCTGCGCGGGCGCCCGGGCAGGGGCGGTCGCCCTGCGCCGAACAGGCGGCAGGGGCGCGCAGTGTCGACCGCGCGCCCCTTCCCCCACACTGGCCGCCGAGGCGGCGAAGCGGCCCCAGGCATCCCCCACATGGAGCGGGGCCGCTTCCTCATCGCTGACGCTACGCCCGCGAACCGCCCCCGCCGCCCCCTCCTGACGCCCTCCTGACGCCCGGAGGTCCGCTCCTGACGGCTCGTTGACGCCGCCCGCGCACAGCGCGGGCCTCAGGGCTCGTACCGGTAACCGATCCCGGGTTCGGTGATCAGGTGGCGCGGGCGCGCCGGATCGCGTTCCAGCTTGCGGCGCAGCCCCGCCAGGTAGACCCGCAGGTAGTTGCCGCGCAGCTCCCGGTCCGGCCCCCAGACCTCGCGCAGGATGCGCCGGCCCGGCACCAGCCGGCCCGGGCTGGCCAGCAGCAGGGCCAGGATCCGCCACTCGGTCGGGGTGAGCCGGACCGGACCGTCCGGACCGGTGACGGTGGTGGCGGCGAGGTCCACCGTGTGGTCGCCGACCAGCACCGGCACGGGCCCGGGCGGGCCGGCCCGCGGGCGGCGCAGCACCACCCGCAACCGGGCCAGCAGCTCCTCCATCAGGAACGGCTTGGTGAGGTAGTCGTCGGCGCCGGCGTCCAGCGCGTTCACCTTGTCGACGCCGCCCGAGCGGCCGGACAGCACGATGATCGGCACCGCGCTGCGGCTGCGCAGGCCCCGGATGACCTCCATGCCGTCCAGGTCGGGCAGGCCGAGGTCGAGCAGGACGGCGTCCGGGGCGGTGTGCGCGGCGCGGTCCAGCGCCTCACCGCCGGTGGCGGCGGTCCGCACGGCGTACTGCCGGGCGCTCAGGTTGATCCGCAGGGTCCGCAGCAGGGCGGGCTCGTCGTCGACGACCAGGATCTCGCTCATGCGGGGACCCCTCCCGGGTGCCGCTCCCCCGTGCCGGGCCCGGTCTCGTCCGGACGGCCCCCGCCGGGCCCGTACGGCCCCGCGGCGGGCAGGGTGAGCAGCATGGTGGTGCCGCCGCCGGGGGTGTCCTCGACCTCCAGGCTGCCGCCCATGGCCTCGGCGAGGCCGCGGGAGAGCGCGAGGCCCAGGCCGACGCCGGTGGTGTTGTCGGTGTCGCCGAGGCGCTGGAACGGCAGGAAGACCCGGTCGCGATCCTCGGGGGCGATGCCGGGGCCGCGGTCGATCACCCGGACCTCGACCCGGCCCCGGTGGTGGCTGGCGGCCACCAGGACCGGCGCGCCGGGCGCGTTGTGGCGCAGCGCGTTGGCGATCACGTTGGCGAGGACGCGTTCCAGCAGCGGCGGGTCGGCCAGGACCGGCGGCACGTTCTCCAGGTCCAGCGGCTGGACGGGCGCGTACGGGTCGGGCAGCGAGTCGAGGGCGCGCGGCAGGATCTCGTCGACGTGGGTCTCGGCGAGGTGCAGGGTGAGCGCGCCGGCCTGGAGGCGGCTCATGTCGAGCAGGTTGTCGACCAGCCGGGTGAGCTTGACCAGGGATTCGTCGGCGGTGGCCAGCAGTTCGGCCCGGTCCTCGGGCGAGAACTCGACGTCCGGGCTGCGCAGCGAGCCGACCGAGGCGAGCGCGGCGGCCAGCGGGGTGCGCAGGTCGTGGCTGACCGCGGCGAGCAGGGCGGTGCGCATCCGGTCGGCGGCCTTGATGGGTTCGACCTCGGCGGCGACCACCGCGAGCCGGTCGCGTTCCAGCGCGGCGGCGACGTGCGCGGCGAAGGCGGTGAGGACGCGCTGGTCGGCGGCGGGCAGCCGGCGTCCGGTGAGGACGAGGACGGCGTCGGCGCCGACCGGGACCTCGGTGGCCTCGGCCGGCTGTCCGGGTTCGGGCTCGCCGCCGCCGTCGCAGGCGGCCAGCACCTCGCCGCCGGTGCGCTCCAGCAGGGCGACGGCGTGCATGCCGAAGGCGGTGCGGGACTTCTCCAGCAGGGCGGGCAGGGCGTCGGCTCCGCGCAGCACGCTGCCGGCGAGGGTGGAGAGCGTCTCGGCCTCGGCGGTGGCCCGGGCGGCCCGGGCGGTGAGCCGGCCGGCGTGGTCGACCACCGTGGAGACGGTCAGCGCGACGGCGGCGAAGACGGTGAGGGCGATGATGTTGTTGGTCTCGCCGATGGTGAAGGCGTGGACGGGCGGGATGAAGAAGTAGTTGAGCAGCAGCGAGGCGACCACCGAGGCCACCAGTGCGGAGGTCGCCCCGCCGAGCAGGGCGACCACGACCACGCCGAGCTGGAAGATCAGCGCGTCGGTGGTGAGGTTGACGGTGTCGTGGGACTGCGAGAGTCCGGCGGTGATCAGCCAGGGCACCACCAGCCCGGCGAGGAAGCCGGTGACGGTGCGGCGCCTGGAGTGGCGGCGGCCGAGCGACGGCAGCCGGCCGCGGCCGGTGAACTCGTGGGTGACCATGTGGACGTCGATGTCCTCGGAGGCGTCCACGGTGGTCTCGCCGATTCCCGGGCCGGTCAGGAAGCGGGTGGTCCGGCCGCGCCGGCTGGTGCCGAGGACGAGCTGGGTGGCGTCGTGGGCCCGGGCGAAGGCGAGCAGCGCGGTGGGGATGTCGTCGCCCACCACCACGTGGTAGCTGCCGCCGAGGTTCTCGACCAGCTGCCGCTGTTGCGCGAGTTCCCCCGACGAGGCCCCCGCCAGGCCGTCGCTGCGGGTGACGTGGACGGCGAGCAGGTCGCCGCCGGCGGTGCGGTCGGCGATCCGGGCGGCGCGGCGGACCAGCGTCTCGCCCTCGGGGCCGCCGGTGAGGGCGACCACGACGCGCTCGCGGGCCTCCCAGACGCGGTCGATGTCGTGGCTGGCCCGGTAGTCGCGCAGGCCCTCGTCGACCCGCCCGGCCACCCAGAGCAGGGCGAGTTCGCGCAGGGCGGTGAGGTTCCCGACCCGGAAGTAGTGGGAGAGCGCGGCGTCCACCTTCTCCGCCTTGTAGACGTTGCCGTGGGCCATCCGCCGGCGCAGTGCCTGCGGGGCCATGTCGACGAGCTCGATCTGGTCGGCCCGGCGGACCACCTCGTCCGGGACGGTCTCGCGCTGCGGGATGCCGGTGATCTTCTGGACGACGTCGTTCAACGACTCCAGGTGCTGGACGTTGACGGTGGTGATGACGTCGATCCCGGCGTCCAGCAGCTCCTCGACGTCCTGCCAGCGCTTGGTGTGCCGGCCGCCGGGGACGTTGGTGTGGGCCAGCTCGTCGACCAGGACGACGGCGGGCCCGCGGGCGAGCACGCCGTCGAGGTCCATCTCCTCGAAGTCGCCTTCCCGGTAGGAGCGGTGGACCCGCGGGAGGACCTCCAGACCGGCGAGCATGGACTCGGTGTGCCGGCGGCCGTGGCACTCGATGTAGCCGACCACCACGTCCGCGCCGCGGTCCTGTCTGCGCCGCGCCTCGTCCAGCATCCGGTAGGTCTTGCCGACACCGGGGGCGGAGCCGAGGTAGACCCTCAGCCGGCCTCGGCGGTGGCCGGTGCCGGGAGCGAGGTCGCGGACCATGGGCGCTGCTCTTTCGTCTTCTGCGCACGAGGCGGCTTCTGGGGCGGGGGCGGAGGTGAGGTCAGGGGCGAGGGGCGAGGGCGAGGGCGAGGGGCGACGGTGGCCGGGGGCGGTCCCCGGGCCGGGGCGGTTCCGGGGGCCGGAACGGAGCGGTTCCGGGGCCGGGGCGGACGGCGGCCGACCCGGGCGCGGGGCAGTGCCCCGGCCCGGGTCGGCCAGTCTCACAGGTCCGGCCGGTCGGCCGGCGCGCGTTGCGTCCGCACGCCCTCCGCGCTCACTTCTGCTGCGCCAGCGCGGCGTTGAGTCGGACCACGTTCACGCCAGGCTGCCCGAGGAAGCCCAGCGAGCGGCCCTCGGTGTACTTCTCGACCAGCTTGTTCAGCTGCTCGGGCGAGACGTTGCCACGGGCCTTGGCCACCCGGTCGACCTGCTGCTCGGCGTAGGCGACCGAGATGTGCGGGTCGAGGCCGGATCCGGAGGCGGTGACGGCGTCCACCGGGACGCTCGCCGGGTCGACGCCGTCGAACGCGGCGACGGCCTTGCGTCGCTCCTCGACCGTCGCGGTGAGGTCCTCGCTGGTGGGGCCCAGGTTGGAGGCGCCGGAGCTCTTCGGGTCGTGGCCGCCGGCGGAGGGCCGGGGCTGGAACCACCTCGGGTCCGGCAGCGCGACCTCGTCCGGGTCGTCCGGGTTCTGCTTGGGCAGGTCGTAGCTCTGTGCCAGCAGGCCGGAGCCGACCTCCTTGCCGTCGACCCTGACGATCGAGCCGTCGGCCTTGTCGGGGAAGGCGGCCTGGGCGATGCCGGTGACCAGCAGCGGGTAGGCGATACCGAGGATCACCGTCATCACCAGCAGCATCCGCAGGGCGGTGAGGTGCGTGCGCACGGTGGTGGGCAGGGGCTTGGACACGGGGGTTCTCCTCTCTCAGCTCAGGCCGGGGACGAACTGGACGACCAGGTCGATCAGTTTGATCCCGGCGAAGGGGACGACGAGCCCGCCGAGGCCGTAGACCCCGATGTTGCGACGCAGGAGCGAACTGGCGTCGGAGGGGCGGTACTTCACCCCGCGCAGGGCGAGCGGGATGAGGCCGACGATGACCAGGGCGTTGAAGACGATCGCCGAGGTGATCGCGGACTGCGGGCTGTGCAGGCCCATGATGTTGAGCTTGTCGAGGCCCGGGTACACCGACGCGAACATGGCCGGGATGATCGCGAAGTACTTCGCGACGTCGTTGGCGATCGAGAAGGTCGTGAGCGCGCCGCGGGTGATCAGGAGCTGCTTGCCGATCTCGACGATCTCGATCAGCTTGGTGGGGTTGGAGTCGAGGTCGACCATGTTGCCGGCCTCCTTGGCCGCCATGGTCCCGGTGTTCATCGCGACACCGACGTCGGCCTGGGCGAGGGCCGGGGCGTCGTTGGTGCCGTCGCCGGTCATCGCGACCAGCTTGCCGCCGGCCTGCTCCTTCTTGATCAGCGCCATCTTGTCCTCGGGGGTGGCCTCGGCGAGGAAGTCGTCCACGCCCGCCTCCTCCGCGATCGCCCGGGCGGTCAGCGGGTTGTCGCCCGTGATCATGACCGTCCTGATGCCCATCCGGCGCAGCTCGTCGAAGCGCTCCCGCATGCCCTCCTTGACCACGTCCTTGAGGTGGATCACGCCGAGGGCCTTCGGGGCCGCGGGGCCGGCCTTGGAGGCGACCAGCAGCGGGGTCCCGCCGGCGGCCGAGATGCCGTCGACCAGCTCGGCGACGTCCCGGCCGACGGTGCCGCCGTTCTCGGTGACCCAGGTGGTGACCGATCCCGCCGCACCCTTGCGGACCTGGTGCGGGCCGTCGGGCTCGTCGAGGTCGACGCCGGACATCCGGGTCTGGGCGGTGAACGGCACCCAGGTGGCGTGCGCCAACTCGCCCTGGGCGCGGGCGCGCAGTCCGTACCGCGTCTTGGCGAGGACGACGATCGAGCGGCCCTCGGGGGTCTCGTCGGCCAGCGAGGAGAGCTGCGCCGCGTCGGCCAGCTCCTCGACCGTGACGCCGGCGGCCGGGAGGAACTCGGCGGCCTGGCGGTTGCCGAGGGTGATGGTGCCGGTCTTGTCGAGCAGCAGGGTGTTGACGTCGCCGGCGGCCTCGACCGCGCGGCCGGACATCGCCAGCACGTTGCGCTGGACCAGCCGGTCCATGCCGGCGATGCCGATCGCGGAGAGCAGCGCGCCGATGGTGGTCGGGATGAGCGCCACGATCAGGGCGACCAGCACGATCATCGACTGCGGGGCGCCCGCGTAGGTGGCCATCGGCTGCAGGGTGACGACCGCGACCAGGAACACGATGGTCAGCGAGGCCAGCAGGATGTTGAGCGCGATCTCGTTCGGCGTCTTCTGCCGGGCGGCGCCCTCGACCAGGGCGATCATCCGGTCGATGAAGGTCTTTCCGGGTTCGGAGGAGATCTTCACCACGATCCGGTCGGAGAGCACCCTGGTGCCGCCGGTCACGGCGGAGCGGTCTCCGCCCGACTCGCGGATCACCGGCGCGGACTCGCCCGTGATCGCCGACTCGTCGACGCTCGCGACGCCCTCGACGACGTCCCCGTCACCGGGGATGATCTGGCCGGCCTCGACCACGACGTGGTCGCCCAGGCGCAGCGACGCACCCGGGACCTCCTCCTCGTCCCGGCCCGCGGGCCATCCGGTGAGCCGCCGGGCCACGGTGTCGGTCCTGGTCCGGCGCAGGGTGTCCGCCTGCGCCTTGCCACGGCCCTCGGCGACGGCCTCGGCCAGGTTGGCGAAGACCGTGGTCAGCCAGAGCCAGACGGTGATCGACCAGGCGAACACCGACGGGTCGGCTATCGCGCAGACCGTGGTGACGACGGAGCCGACCTCGACCACGAACATGACGGGGTTCTTGACCATCACGCGCGGGTCGAGCTTCTTCACCGCGTCCGGCAGGGCGGCGAGGAGCACCTTCGGGTCGAGCAGGCCGCCGGCCGCTCTGTGCGGCGCCTCGGCGGGCGCCTCCGGCCGGGGGGCCGGCTTCTCGGTCAGGGTGGAGGACATCAGGAGAGACCTTCCGCGATCGGCCCGAGAGCCAGGGCCGGGAAGTAGGTGAGGCCGACGACGATCAGGACGACGCCCGACAGCAGGCCCACGAACAGCGGCTTGTGGGTGGGCAGGGTGCCCGGGGTGGCGGGGACCGGCTGCTGCTGTGCGAGCGCGCCGGCCAGGGCCAGGACGAAGACCATCGGCAGGAACCGGCCGAACACCATGGCCAGGCCGATCGCGGTGTCGTACCAGTCGGTGTTGACCGTGATGCCGGCGAACGCCGAGCCGTTGTTGTTCGCGCCCGAGGTGAACGCGTACAGCACCTCGGAGAAACCGTGGGCACCCGAGTTGAGCATCCCGGCCCGCTGACCCGGCAGCGCCATCGCCACACCCGTACCGACCAGCACGAGCGTCGGCGTGGTCAGGATGTACAGGGAGGCGAACTTCATCTCCCGCCCGCCGAGCTTCTTGCCCAGGTACTCCGGGGTGCGCCCGACCATCAGACCGGCCACGAACACCGCGACGATCGCCAGCACCAGCATCCCGTACAGGCCCGAGCCCACACCGCCGGGCGCGATCTCGCCCAGCATCATGTTGAACATCGTCAACCCGCCGCCGAGCGCCGAGTACGAGTCGTGGAACGAGTTCACCGCACCGGTCGAGGTCAGCGTCGTCGACGCCGCGAACAGACCGGACGCCGCGATACCGAACCGCTGCTCCTTGCCCTCCAGGGCCCCGCCGGCCGCCTGCATCGCCGAACCGGCGTGCTGCGACTCGGAGAAGGTGATCAGCGCCACCGACGCCGCCCAGAACAGACCCATCACCGCGACGATCGCGTAGCCCTGCCGGTGGTCCCCGACCATCCGGCCGAAGGCCCGCGGCAACGCGAACGGGATCAGGAGGATCAGGAAGATCTCCAGGAAGTTGCTCAGACCCGTCGGGTTCTCGAACGGGTGCGCCGAGTTGGCGTTGAAGAAGCCGCCGCCGTTGGTGCCCAGCAGCTTGATGACCTCCTGCGAGGCCACCGGCCCGCCCGGGACCGACTGCGGATCGCCGACCAGCGCGGCCACCTCGTGGAAGCCGTGGAAGTTCTGCACCACCCCGGTCGCCGCCAGCACCAGGGCGAAGACGACCGCGACCGGCAGCAGCAGGCGCAGGGTGATCCGGGTCAGGTCGACCCAGAAGTTGCCGACCCGGTCCGTCCGGTTGCGGGTGAAGCCCCGGATCAGCGTGGCGACGACGGCGATGCCGACGGCCGCGGAGACGAAGTTCTGCACCGCCAGACCCGCCATCTGGGCCACGTGCCCCATCGCGGCCTCGCCGCTGTAGGACTGCCAGTTGGTGTTGGCGACGAACGAGATCGCGGTGTTCCACGCCTGGTGGCCCGGCATCTGCTCGACGCCGAGGTTCAGCAGGAGGTGGCCCTGGAGGCGGATCAGGCCGTAGAGGAAGAGGACCGAGACGGCCGAGAAGGCCAGCACCGAGCGCAGGTACACCGACCATCGCTGGTCGGCGTCCGGGTCCACGCCGATCACCTTGTACAGGCCGCGCTCGGCTCTGAGGTGCCGGGAGGTGGTGAGGATCCGGGCGATGTAGTCGCCCAGGGGCCGGTAGCACAGGGCCAGTGCGCCCACCAGGGCGAGGACCTGCAGCCAGCCCGCGAGAGTGGAGCTCATGTCAGAACTTCTCCGGGTAGATCAGCGCCACGACGAGGTAGCCGACGAGGGCGACGGCCACGATGAGACCTGCGACGTTCTCGGCGCTCACAGCTTCTCCACCCCCCGCGCGATCAGGGCGATGACGGCGAACACGGCGACCGTGACACCGACGTAGATGAGATCGGACATGGGCTCCACCACAGTGGTTCGGAGGTGGCCGCGGCCTGCGTAGAAGGGGCGGGGCGCGGCACCGGCGGCGGGCCGGCTACGCCAGCCAACCGCCCTCACGGTGCGTCAACGGCGTTCTTGACGCCCTCCATACGGCGTACGTTCGATTGTTGACGGGCTCCATACGGGCCGGGGGCGGCGGGGCCAGGGGCGCTGCCGCGCGTGTCACCCGCGCGGCGTCCCGCGCAGGGTCATGCCGGGTCATGGCGCGGCCCCGGACGGCCGATGCCGTCCGGGGCCCGTGGGGTGACTCCCGTACTCCTATGCTCCTGCGTTCCTGCCGCGCCCCTGCCCGCGTGCGTCAGGCGTGCTCGGGCGCCGGCAGCTTCTCCCGCTCCGACCGCACCGCCGGCTCGCCGCGCCGGACCGCACCCGGCGCCCGGCGGGACGGGTGGTCGGCCCGGCCGGCCGAGGTCAGCTGCCACGGCACGCTGATCACCATCACCCCCGGGGTGAAGAGCAGCCTGCTCTTCAGCCAGAGCGCCGACTGGTTGTGCAGCAGGTGCTCCCACCAGTGCCCGACCACGTACTCGGGGATGAACACCGCCACCGCCTCGCGCGGGCCGGTCCGGCGGTACTCCCGCACGTACTGGACGACCGGCCGGGTGATCTCCCGGTACGGCGAGTCCAGCACCTTCAGCGGCACCGCCACGGCCAGCTCCCGCCACTGCCGCTCCAGTTCGCCGGTGGCGTCCGGCTCCACGGCGACGGTGAGCGCCTCCAGCGAGTCCGGCCGGAACGCCTCGGCGTAGCCGAGCGCCCGCAGGGTCGGCTTGTGCACCTTGGACACCAGCACGATGCCGTGCACCTTGGAGGGCCGCACCGCCTCGGCGTCCGGGTCGTCCACCGCCAGCTCCTCGGCGACGCTGTCGTAGTGCCGCCGGATGCCGCGCATCATCACCCAGAGCACCGCCGCCGCGACCACGGCCAGCCAGGCGCCCTGGGTGAACTTGGTCAGCAGCACGACGACCAGCACCAGCGCGGTGGTGACCGCACCGAAGGAGTTGATCACCCGGGACCGCAGGGCGCCGCCCCGGACCGCCGGGTCGGTCCCGGTCTCCAGGGTGCGGTTCCAGTGCCGCACCATGCCGATCTGGGACAGCGTGAAGGAGGTGAAGACCCCCAGGATGTAGAGGTGGATCAGGCTGGTGACGTCCGCGTCGTACAGCCAGAGCAGCCCGCCGGCCACCACCGCGAGCGCGATGATGCCGTTGGAGAAGGCCAGCCGGTCACCGCGGGTGTGCATCTGCCGCGGCAGGTAGCGGTGCTCGGCCAGGATCGAGGCCAGCAGGGGGAAGCCGTTGAACGCGGTGTTGGCCGCCAGGATCAGCACCAGCGCGGTGACCGCCTGGATCGCGTAGAAGAGGACGCTCCCGTCGCCGCCGAAGACCGCCGCCGCCAGCTGGGCGATCACGGTCTGCTGGGGCGCGGTCGTGCAGTCGCCGGGGAACCCGGTGAGGTGGCAGGCGTCGTCGGCGATGTGGACGTCGGACACCAGCGCCAGCGCCGTGATGCCGACGAACATGACCACGGCCGTGGTGCCCATCACGGCCATCGTGGCGGCGGCGTTCCTCGACTTCGGTGCCCGGAACGCCGGCACGCCGTTGGAGATCGCCTCGACCCCGGTCAGCGCCGTGCAGCCGGAGGCGAACGCCCGCAGTCCCAGCAGCAGCAGTCCCAGCCCGGCCAGGGTGTCCTTGCCGTCCTCCGGCACAATCCCGTACGAGGCGCTGGCCGCCACCGGTGCGTCGCCGAGCACGGCCCGGACCAGCCCGGTGACCACCATCAGCAGGATGCCGCCGATGAACAGGTACGTCGGCGCGGCGAAGGCCTTGCCCGACTCCCGCACTCCGCGCAGGTTCCCCGCCATCAGCAGCACGACGAAGCCGACCGCCAGCTCGACCCGGTGGTCGGCGAGCGAGGGCAGCGCCGAGATGATGTTGTCCACGCCGGAGGCCACCGACACGGCGACCGTCATCACGTAGTCGACCAGCAGCGAGGCGGCCACCACCAGGCCCGAGTTGGCGCCCAGGTTCCGGGAGACCACCTCGTACGAGCCGCCGCCGCTCGGGTAGGCGTGCACGACCTGGCGGTACGACATCACCACGACCGCCATCAGGGCGACCACACCGGCCGCGACCCACGGGGTCAGCGAGAGGAAGGCGGCGCCACCGACGGTGAGCACCAGCAGGATCTCCTGGGTCGCGTAGGCGACCGAGGAGAGCGGGTCGGAAGCGAAGATCGGCAGCGCCAGCCGCTTGGGGAGCAGCGTCTCGCCCAGCTCCTCGCTGCGCATGGCTCTGCCGATCACTAGGCGCTTGAGCGCCTGGGGCACGTTGAACACATGGGCGAGCGTAAGCGCGTCCGGCCGGCGCGGAACGGGCCTCCGAGGAGTGTCCGGAACGCCCGGCATCTCCGATCGGCGGGGACGTTCCCGCAGGTCGGGGCCGCTGCGGGCGCGGCACGCCAGGTGGCGCGGGGGCGTTCGGAGGGCGTTCGGGGAGCACAGAGGGGGGCCGTTAAGACATCGTCAAGATATGACGATCAGCTCGGACAAATGCCTACGATCTGCGCAATTCACCGCCACACGGCGGGCCCTCACATCCGCATCCGGAGCCGGCAGACCACCGCGTCGGTGTGCCGGCGCAGCGCCCGGTCGATGACCGCGCCGCGCCGGTTCTGCAGGGCGCGCTGCCAGGGACGGGCCGGTTCGACCTCGGGGATCAGGACGGTCAGCCGGTCGTAGGCGCGTTCGGCAGCAAGGCGGTTCACGAACTCGGCGATCGGCGGGCCGAGGCGGCGGTGGCCGTCCGGGATGTCCACCAGCGGTACGCCGGGCTGCCACAGTTCCCAGTCCCGGCGCAGGGCTTCGGCCTCGGCCGGGTCGTGGACGACGGTGACGGCGAGGACCTCGTCGCCGAGTGAGAGCGCGGCGGAGAGGCCGTCGCGGGTGAGGCGGGTGATGGCGGTGACGGGCACGAGGACGAGGCTGCGCTGCGGGGTGAGCGGGCCGGGGATCCGGCCGAGTTCCAGTCGCTCGCCGATCCGTGCGTAGCTGCGGTGGACCGCCTCGAAGAGCAGGACGAGCAGCGGCAGGGCCAGGCAGATGCCCCAGGCGCCCTCGGTGAACTTGGTGCCGGTGACGACCAGCGCCGCCACGGCGGTGAGCAGGGCGCCGAAGCCGTTCAGCGCGGCCTTCGCCCGCCAGCGGGCCGGCCGCTCCAGCACCCAGTGGCGGACCATGCCGACCTGGCAGATCGTGAAGCCGACGAACACGCCGATCGCGAAGAGCGGCACCAAGCTGTTGACGTCGCCGCCCGAACCGACCAGCAGCACCGCGGAGACGGCCGCGAGGAACAGCACGCCGTGCCGGTGCACCTGGCGGTCGGCGCGCAGGGCGAAGACGTGCGGCAGGTGGTTGTCGCGGGCCAGCAGGTGGAGCAGGACCGGCAGCCCGCCGAAGGAGGTGTTGGCGGCCAGGCCGAGCAGGACCACCGTGGCGAACTGGACCAGGTAGAAGCCGGCACCGTGGCCCAGCGAGGCGTCGGCGAGCTGGGCGAGGACGGTGACGCCCTCCACCGGCTGGAGGTGGAACCGGCCGATCAGCACGGCCAGTCCGATCAGCATCACGCCGAGCAGCGCGCCCAGTGCGACCTCGGTGTGCTGGGCCCGCTTCACGCCGGGCGTGCGGAAGGACGGCACGGCGTTCGCCACCGCCTCCACGCCGGTCAACGCCGAGCAGCCGGCCGCGAAGGCCTTGAGCAGCAGCAGCGCCCCGACGGCGGTCGCGTTGCCGGCCAGCACCGAGGCGTGCCCCTCGGCCGCCGCCGTGCTCACCGGGGCGTCACGGAACAGACCCACCACGACGATCGTCAGGATCGAGAGCACGAACACGGCGGTCGGCGCCATGAACCAGCGGGCCGACTCGGCGATCCCGCGCAGGTTCACCGCCGTCACCAGCGCCAGCACACCCAGGCAGAGCCAGACCCGGTCCCCGTACAGTCCCGGTACGGCGGAGGTCAGCGCCGCCACGCCCGCCGTCACCGACACCGCCACGTTCAGCACGTAGTCGATCACCAGCGAGGCCGCGGCGGTCAGCGCCGTCCGCCGCCCCAGGTGCGCCTTGGCCACCGCGTACGAACCGCCGCCGTCCGGGAACGCCGCGATCACCTGCCGGTACGAAGCCACCAGCACCGCCAGCAGCACCGCGATCGCCGCCGTCACCGGAAGCGTGAACCCCAGCCCGTACGCCCCCGCCGCGGCCAGCACCAGCACGATCGACTCGGGCCCGTACGCCACGGAGGCCATCGCGTCCAACGACAGTGCGGCCAGGCCGCCGAGGGCGGTGAGCCGGTGACGGTCGGCGTCCGCGCCGGCGGCATCCGTCCCTGGCGGTCCGGACCGCCCGGACCGTCCGGGCTGCTCGGGCGGCTCGGGCGGCTCGGGCTGCTCGGGCACGACGGCGACGGCCGGAGTGACGGGGCTGGACATCGGGCGGGACCTCCGCAGTCGATCGGATGATCCGATCCTGCGGGCCGCGCACCCGTCCGCCGCCGCCCCCTACGCGTTCCTGACGCTCCGGCGCGCAGCCTTGACACGCCTTTGACGCGGTGGGGACGAGAGGCGGGGTGGGCGGACCGCTGTCCCGGCGGGCGCCGGTTGGGAAGACGATCAGCTCTTACGGAGGACTCCCGGCGCGCTTCCGCACGACCGGGGCTTCTCAGCGGGGAGGCTGAACGGCCCGACCCCACCCCTGCCCCACCACTTTGCTGCTTGATCGAGGTAATTGCAAGCCATTCGCAATAGTGGCACCGACGCCGACCACTACCCTCCGCACATGAAAAATCACTTCACGTCGCCAGCTCGCGACGGGCTCCGCCCCCGCCGTCCTCTCCTCCTGATCGACCTCGACCACACCCTGGTCGAACGCGACGGCGGTGCCGACGCCTGGACACCCGGCTTCTGCACCGCCCACGGCCTCCCCGCCGAAGCCGCCCCCACCGTCTTCGCACTCCTCCGCGCCGACCGGTCCCCGGCCGGCTTCGCCCGGATCGCCGACCACTACGGCCTGCCGCGCTCCGGCGCGACCCTCTGGGAGGAACACGTCGCCCAGGAGGCCGCCCGCACCCACCTGATCCCCGGCGTTCCCGAAGCCCTCGCCGCCCTCCGCGACGCGGGCTGGACCATCGCCGTCGTCACCAACGGCTCCACCGACATCCAGCGCGCCAAACTCGCCCGCACCGGCCTGCTGCCCGCCGTCGACGCCGTCTGCGTCTCCGAGGAGGCCGGCGCCCGCAAGCCCGCCCCCGCGATCTTCCACCTCGCCGCCACCCGCCTCGGCCGCACCCTGACTGCCGCCGACTGGATGGTCGGCAACAACCCCGCCACCGACCTCCGGGGCGCCCACGCCACCGGCCTGCTCTCCGTCTGGATCACCCCCACCCCACCCCCACCACTCCCCCCGGCCCACCCCACCCCCACCCACACCGCCCCCGACACCCCCGCAGCCGCCACCCTCCTCCTGACGCTCCGGCCGACCCCTTCCCCCGGGCCCTCCTGATCGCCGAAAACGAAGAACGGCCCGTGATCAGCGTTTCCGCTGATCACGGGCCGTTCTCTATCCTGTGGCTGGTGCAGGGTTCGAACCTGCGTAGCTTGCGCGGCAGATTTACAGTCTGCTCCCTTTGGCCGCTCGGGCAACCAGCCAGGATGTTTTGCCGCCCGGGGCTTGCCCCGTTCGACTGGGTAAACCTTACCCGATGGAAGGGGGTGCTTCGCCACCCGGTTGGGCGGCGAGTGATCACGTGGTGCGGCGTGGCGGTCGGGGGCGAGGGCGGGGGTGGGCTGGATAGGCTGGGGCGGCGGACGCCCGGTGGGGCACGCCGTGTCAGTGCAGGCAGAGCATCAAGGAGACCAACACCCATGGCCGACTCCAGTTTCGACATCGTCTCGAAGGTCGAGTGGCAGGAGGTCGACAACGCGATCAACCAGACCTCCCGCGAGATCGCCACCCGCTTCGACTTCAAGAACGTCGGCGCCGAGATCAGCCGCTCCGGCGAGACGATCGAGATGAAGGCGAACGGCGAGGAGCGCGTCAAGGCGATCCTGGACGTGCTGCAGAGCAAGTTCATCAAGCGCGGTCTGTCGCTGAAGGCGTTGGACACCAAGGAACCTCAGCTGTCCGGCAAGGAGTACAAGATCTTCGCGGACGTGAAGGAGGGCATCTCCCAGGACGATGCCAAGAAGATCGCGAAGATCATCCGGGACGAGGGCCCCAAGGGCGTGAAGGCCCAGGTGCAGGGTGACGAGCTCCGGGTGAGCTCGAAGAGCCGCGACGACCTGCAGACCGTCCAGGCCCTGCTCAAGGGCAAGGACCTGGACTTCGCGGTCCAGTACGTGAACTACCGCTGACCCCGAGGGGCGGCGGACCGGCGACGGGGCGGCCCCGGTCGCGAGCTGCGGCTCGCGACCGGGGCCGCCGTCGTGCGGGCGGGCGCCGTCAGTGGGGAGCGACGACACCGGGCAGGGGGCGGGCCTGGAGGAGAGCCTGGACCTGGGCCTGCGCCTGGGCCTGGGCCTTGAGGAAGGCCGGTTGGTCCGTCGGCGGGACGGTCGGGGTCGCCGGGGGGTCGACGGCCGGGGGCGGGACGGGGGCCGTCGCCGTTGGGGGTGCGGGCAGTTGGCCGATCAGGGCCTGAACAGTCGCCTCCAGCGAGGCGAGGAGTTGCTGGAGGGGCCCGAGGTCGGGCGCCCCGAGCAGCGGCGCGACGGTCGAGAGCAGGCCGTCGACCAGCTGGAGGACTCCGCCGAGGGCGGCCGTCGGATCGGGGGCGGCCGGGACGGCAGGAGCGACCGGGTTCGCCGGGGTGGCCGGCAGGGCGAACAGCGTCGAGAGATCCGGCAGGGACGGGAGGGCCTCCGCACCGGGCACCGCAGGGGCGGCCGGGACGGGCAGGGGGAGGTCGACGGGGACCGCGAAGGTGCTGACGTGGGCGGGGGCGACCGCGGCTCCGTTGCCGGCGGCGGTGGCGGAGGTCGCCGTGGCGACCGGAGCCAGCACAAGGGCTGCGGTCAGCGCGGTGGCCATCCAGGTGGCACGCATGGGTGATGCTTTCCTCTCGGTACGAATCAGGCGAAATGCCTGATTCACACCGTGGGGCAGGCCAGTTGGCCCAGCCACCGCGTGTACGCCGAACGGTGCACGACACGCGGCGACCGGCGGCGACACGCCGTCAGGCGGTCGGCGCCGACCGCTCCCCGGGGTGACGGGTCAGCGGGCCGACGCCCAGGAGGCCGTGCTGCGGTGCTCGCCGAGGCCGACGGCGTCGAACTCGTCGCGGTGGGCGGCGTCCTCCACCCGGGCGCCGAGCCTGCGCAGGACGCGGGAGATCGGACTGCCCTCGGGCGGCGTGGGTTCGAACTCACCCCCGGTGAGCGGGCCAAGGTCGAGCCGGCCGTCGGCCCAGACGGCGGCGCGCTGGGTGCCGGTGCCGCCGAAGAAGTTCGCCTCGACGCAGGCGATCGGGCCGGCCTTGGACCAGGCGGCGAGCCTGCGTTCGAGGCCGTCCGGGAACCAGGCGAAGCCGACGGCTCCGGTGGTCGCCGACTCCTGCCCGCCGAGTCGCAGCGAGGCCAGGAAGGCGGGCGTCGCCGGGATCATCGCCAACCCCTGGGCCAGCGGTCGGGGGCGGGCCGCCGGAACCTCGGCGGCCGCCACTGCGACCAGCTCCGCCGAGCCGATCAGCGCCTGAAGTTCGTATGACATTCAGTCATCCTGAACCATGGCACTGACAGTGCGCCCGGCGTTTACGATTCCGTGCCCGGCCGGGTACCGCTTCGAGAGCCGGCCGGCGGGGGACCGGCGGCCTCCGGCGGATCGGCCGACCCGGCCGGGACGGCCGCGTCCGGCCGGACCCCGTACAGCAGGGCGAAGGCGGCCACCTCCACCGCGTCCGCCGACGCGCTCTGCCCTTGGGCGTGCAACTCGTCGAACACGTCCTTGAGTTGGGCCCGGAGCCGGACCAGCCGCCCGGGGCTGAGCCGCAGCGTGAAGTGCGAGAACAGCCCGGGGAGGCCGGCCGAGCCCTCCTGCGGGGTGGAGAAAGTCGCCCCCTCCGGATCGGCACCGCCGTCGTCCTCGGGGTCCACGGCGGCGCGGTCGCCGACCGGTACGACCGCCGGCGGATCCTGATCGCCGCCGACGGCACCCGGCTGCTCGCCTCCGCGAGCGTCCCGGCGGCGATGGCCCTGGACCGGCCGACCCTCGTCCGCACCCTGTCGGTGGCCGTCGTGATCGGCGCGACCGTCGCGTACAGCGGTCCGGTCCGGCTGCTCGCGGTGCGCTCGGTCGTCCCGCCCCAGCAACTGAGGCAGGCGCCGGCACAGGACGAGGCGCGGATGAGCGGCGCGGGGCCGGTCGGGCCGCCGCTGGCGGGGGCACTGTTCGGGCCCGGCCGGGGCGCACCGTTCGTCGGGACGGCGCTCGCCTTGCTGCTCGCGCTGGCCTCGGCCCTGCTGGTCCGGTTCCCGAACCGCCCGGGAGCGGCGGACGCGAGCCCCCCGGCGCAGGACTCCCCGGAGAAGGACGGCGGTGCCCTCGCCGGCTTCCGCTTCCTCGCCGCCAACGCCTTCCTCCGCCCGACCCTCGCCCTCGTCCTGGTCCTCGACGTGGCGGCCACCCCGATGCTGCTGCCGGTGACGGTGATCCCGCGCGGGCAGGGTACGTCGAGCGGCGGAATGGGGCCGGCGCCGGCCGGGGAGGCCGTCGGGGCACTGGCCGGCGCGTTCCTGGTGGGCCGGCTGCACCGGCTGGCGGGCCCCGGCGTGCTGCTGCTCGCGGTGGCCTGGGTGCCGGTCCCGGCGGTCCTCGCCCCGCCCGCCGGTCCACCGCCTCGCCCGACCACCGGTACACCGCCCCACCGGTCCGCCGACCCGAAAACCGGACGGCGGGCCGGCCGCACTCCTCCGCCCACCCCTGACAGTCGATCACCCGTGCGGGTGCACGCCGCATGCGGCCTCACCGGCAACCGGGTGAACTGGCCGGGTACGGCCCGCCCCGGGGCCATCCCCGGGGCGGGCTGCTGGACCAGGCCCGCCGAACCAGACCCGCCGGGCCCCGAGGAGGACTGATGAGTTCCATGGACGTGCCCTCGTCCGGTCGTGGCAGTCCCGGTACGGGCGGGCCGGGAGGATCGGGACCGGGCGGAGCGGGTCCCGGAGGCGCCGGCACCGGCCCGGCCACCCGGCAGCGCACCGGCGCGGTCGCGACCAGGCTCGCGAGCGCGCCCCGGATGTCCTGGCTGACGCTCGCCCTGATGACGACCAGCTCGGTGGCCAGCCTCCGCTCCGCCCCGACGATGGCGGTCTACGGCCTCGCGTGCGTCTTCCTCTACCTCCTCCCGGCGGTCGTCTTCCTGCTCCCGACCGCGCTGGTCTCCGCCGAGCTGGCGTCCGGCTGGGAGGGCGGTGTCTACCGCTGGGTGTCGGAGGGCCTGTCGAAGCCGCTCGGCTTCCTGGCCGTCTGGTGCCAGTTCGCGATGACGATCTTCTACTACCCGTCCCTGCTCGCGTACGTGGCGTCGACCATCGCCTACGTGGTCAACCCGGCGCTCGCCAGCAACGGCCTGTACACCGCGATCGTGATCATGGTGCTGTACTGGACCGGCGTCTGGGTCTCCTCGCGCGGCACCAAGGCCGTGGCCGGCCTCTCCTCGATGGGTCTGGTGATCGGCACGCTGATCCCCGGCGTGCTGCTGGTGGTGCTCGGTCTGGTCTTCCTCGGCCAGGGCAACCCCTCCGCCGCGCCGATGAACGCCGCGCACCTGTTCCCGCAGTGGACCGGTCTGGCCAGCCTGGTGCTGATCGTCAACAACTTCCTCAGCTACTCCGGCATGGAGATGAACGCGGTGCACGTCTCCTCGCTCCGCGACCCGGCCAAGGAGTTCCCGCGGGCGATGTTCACCTCCTCCGGGATGGTGCTGGCGATCTTCATCCTGCCTGCGCTGGCGATCAGCTGGGTGGTGCCGTCCAGCGAGCTCAGCCTGACCGCGGGCGTGATGCAGGCCTTCGACTCGTTCTTCCAGTACTTCCACATCGGCTGGCTCACCCCGGTGATCGCGGTGGCGCTGGTCTCCGCCTCGCTCGGCGGCATGCTCACCTGGCTGGCCGGACCGTCCAAGGGCCTGCTGATGATCTCCCGGCAGGAGGGCTACCTGCCGCCGTTCCTGCAGCGGCTCAACGGGGAGGGGGTCCAGCAGAACCTGCTGGTCACCCAGGGTGTGGTCACCACCGTCATCGCCCTCGCGTACGCGCTGATCCCGAACGTCTCCAGTGCCTACTGGATCTTCTCGGTGATCACCACGCAGGTGTACCTGATCGTCTACCTGCTGATGTTCACCGCCGCGATCCGGCTGCGCCGCACCCAGCCCGACCACCCGCGCGGCTACCGCGCGCCGGCGCTGGTGCCGATCGCGGTGACCGGCCTGATCGCCTCGGCCGCCGCGATGGCGATCGGTTTCGTCCCCTCCTCGCAGTTCGGCAGCGGCTCGGTCTGGTCGTACGTGGTGATCGTCGGCGGCGGTCTGGCCCTGCTCGGGCTGGTGATCCCGTACCTGTTCCTGCGGCTGCGCAAGCCCGAGTGGCGCTCGCCCGACGCGCAGGCGGAACTCGCCGAGGTGGAGGCCGCCGAGAGGTCCTCCGCCGAACGGTCGGCCGCCGAGAGGTCGGCCGGCAACCGGCCCCACGACGGCGGACCGGCGGACCACGTCGGCCCCGGCAGCACCCACGACGACCCCCGCGGACCCGACGGACCCGGCACCGGACCCGACGGCGGGCCGGGCGGATCCGGCGCCGGGC
Organism: Kitasatospora sp. NPDC002965; assembly: GCF_040611255.1. NCBI lineage: Bacteria > Bacillati > Actinomycetota > Actinomycetes > Kitasatosporales > Streptomycetaceae > Kitasatospora > Kitasatospora sp. NPDC002965. Next base: position 112,884 of record NZ_JBEXNT010000005.1, read on the forward strand.
CACACGGCGGACCCGACGACGGACCCGACGGACCCGGCACCGGCGGTACCCCCGGAGGTGCGTCATGACCCGCAGCCTGATGGCCTCCCAGCACCGCTGGATCTACATCGGCGCGATCGTCCTCCTGGTCGCCATGCTGGTCACCGGCCTCCTGACCTACTCCCAGCTGCGTTCCACCAACGAGGCCAACCGCAAGGCCCAACAGCTCTCCGAGGCACTCGGCGCGGCCGGCTACCCGGTGCCCTCCCAGAGCCAGATCGTGCACACCCTCGGCGAGGACGGCGGCGCCGTCTGCCAGGACCCGGCCGGCTCGCTGACGCAGGCGCAGTGGAAGCACGGCATGTCCAACGGCGCGGGCGGCCCCGGCCAGCGTCCGGTGCTCTCCGACCGCGAGGTGATCCTCGCCGAGACGATCGTGCTCTCGGTCTACTGCCCGGACAAGCTCTCCGCCATCAAGGACAAGATCGACGACCTCAAGCTCCACGACACCGTGCGCAACTGACGCCCGACAGCGCCGGCCACCGACCCGCCGGCCACCAAGCCGCCGACCACCGACCCGCCGGCACCTGAGCCGCGCACCTGACCCGCCGGCACCCGACCGGACCCGACAGCCGGCCGGACCCGACAGCCGGCCGCCCCACCTGCCCCGGAAGGAGCCGAACCCATGACCGACGAACTCGCCGGCCGGATCGCCGCCCTGATGCCCCGCGCCAAGGCCGACCTGGCCGAACTGGTCGCCATCCCCTCCGTCGCCGACCCCCGCCAGTACCCGCCGGAGAAGTGCCGCCAGGCCGCCGAGTGGGTCGCCGCCGCCTTCGGTGAAGCCGGACTGCGCGACGTCCACCTGGAGGAGACCCCGGACGGGAGCCACGCCGTGGTCGGCCACCGTCCGCCCCCGCCCGGCGCACCGACCGTCCTGCTCTACAGCCACTACGACGTCCAGCCCCCGCTCGACGACGCCGCCTGGACCTCCCCGCCGTTCGAGCTGACCGAGCGCGAGGGCCGCTGGTACGGGCGCGGCACCGCCGACTGCAAGGGCAACATCGTCATGCACCTCACCGCCCTGCGGGCACTCGGCGACGACCTCCCGGTCGGCATCAAGCTGGTCGTCGAGGGGTCCGAGGAGCAGGGCACCGGCGGCCTGGAGGCCTACGTGCCGCCGCACGCGGGCGAGTTGCACGCCGACGCCCTGCTGGTCTGCGACACCGGCAACGCGTCGGTCGGCGTGCCCACCGCCACCACCTCGCTGCGCGGCCTCACCAACGTGGTGGTCACGGTCGCCACGCTCAAGGGCGACGTGCACTCCGGCATGTTCGGCGGTCCGGCCCCGGACGCGCTGGCCGCGCTGATCCGCGTCCTCGACACGCTGCGCGACGCCGAGGGCGGCACGCGGATCGACGGCCTGGACAGCACCGGTGGCTGGAGCGGCGTCGGCTACGACGAGCAGCAGTTCCGCACCGACGCGGGAGTCCTGGACGGCGTCCGGCTGACCGGTTCCGGCAGCGTCGCCGACCGGCTCTGGGCCCGCCCGGCCGTCACCGTGCTCGGCATCGACTGCCCGCCCGTGGTCGGCTCCGCCGCCGCCGTCCCGGCGACCGCCCGGGCCCGGGTCAGCCTCCGCATCCCGCCCGGTACGGACCCGCAGGCCGCGCAGGAGGCCCTCGTCGCGCACCTGAAGGCCGCCGCGCCCTGGGGCGTGCACGTCGAGGTGGCCCCGGAGAGCACCGGTTCGCCGTTCCGGGCCGCCACCGGCGGGCCCGCGTACGCGGCGCTCGACAAGGCCGCGCAGGAGGTCTACGGACGACCGCTCTCCTTCCTCGGCCAGGGCGGCTCGATCCCGCTCTGCAACGTGTTCGCCAGGACCTTCCCGGAGTCGGAGATCATCCTGATGGGCGTCGAGGAGCCGCGCTGCCTAATCCACGCGCCCAACGAGAGCGTCGACCCCGGCGAGATCGAGCACATGGCGCACGTGGAGGCGCTGTTCCTCAAGCACTACGCCGACTCGCCCAGGCCGTAACGGAGTTGACGCGGGCCGGGCGGTCGAGCCCCGGCCGGACACCGCACCCCCGGACACCGCACCGCCCGGACGTCGACCACCCGGGCTCCGACCGCCCCGGAGCGTTCGCCCCCACCAGGAGACCTCGCATGCCCCGACCCTTCACCACCGAGGACTACCGAGCCCGCCTCGACCGGGCGGCCTCGGCCGCCACCGCCGCCGGGCTGGCCGGCCTGGTCGTCGCCCCCGGCCCCGACCTCGTCTACCTGACCGGGTACCAGCCCACCGCGATCACCGAACGCCTGACCGCCCTCGTCCTCGGCGCCGGGCACGAGCCCGCCCTGATCGTCCCCGTGCTGGAACGCCCCGACGCCGAGAAGGCGGCCGGCGCCCCCGCCGTCCGGCTGCTCGACTGGACGGACGGCCAGGACCCGTACGCCACCGCCGCCCCGCTGCTCGACCGGGCGGGCCGGTACGGCATCTCCGACAACGCCTGGGCCATGCACCTGCTCGGCCTCCAGGCCGCCCTGCCCGGCACCGGCTGGACCTCGCTCACCGAGACCCTGCCGATGCTGCGCGCCGTCAAGGGCCCGGACGAGCTGGAGCGCCTCGCCGCGGCCGGCGGCGCCGCCGACGCCGCCTACCGGGGCATCCTGGAGGTCGAGTTCGCCGGGCGCCGGGAGACCGACGTGGCCGCCGACCTCAGCGCGCTGCTCATCCAGTACGGGCACAGCCAGGTCGACTTCACCGTGGTCGGCTCCGGCCCGAACGGCGCCGACCCGCACCACGAGGCCGGTGACCGGGTCATCGAGCCCGGTGACACCGTCGTGCTGGACTTCGGCGGCCTCAAGGACGGCTACGGCTCCGACACCACCCGGACCGTGCATCTCGGCACCGACGTCCCGGCCGAGGTGCGGAAGGTCCACGACGTCGTCCGGGAGGCGCAGCAGACCGCGTTCGAGGCGGTCCGGCCCGGGGTGAGCTGCCAGGAGATCGACCGGATCGCCCGACGGGTCATCACCGAGGCCGGGTACGGCGAGTACTTCATCCACCGCACGGGCCACGGCATCGGGATCACCACGCACGAGCCGCCGTACCTGGTCGAGGGCGAGGAGCAGCCGCTCGTCCCCGGCATGTGCTTCTCGATCGAGCCGGGCGTCTACCTGCCGGGCCGGTTCGGGGTGCGGATCGAGGACATCGTGACGGTCACCGAGCAGGCCGGGCGGCGGTTCAACAACACCCCGCACGAGCTGGGCATCGTGTCCTGAACCTCCGGGGCTTCGAACCTCCGAAGCCCCGGGGCTCCCGACCGCCCCGACCCCGGACCGCCCTCGCACCCCACCGCCGAACATCCGTGCGCCGGAAGGGCCGGGTGTGCGAACACCCGAACGACCGGGACCCCGCTCCGCGGGCCCGCCGTTCCGCCGCACGGGGCATTTCTGAGGTCTACCTGAAAGGACGGCCGTTCGCACCGAGAGTTCTCCAAGAATGCCTTGCTAGCTTCGACCGGCATGACCAGAATGCTGCGACCGGCGCCGCCGTCCCCTCCCGCGAGCGCCGGGCGGCTACGCCCGGCGACCGGCACCCGGAACGGCGCCCGCCCCGGTGCCCTGTCCCGGATCCGGCTGCTGGCGTGGCCGCTCTACCTGCTCGCCCTCCTCTGGTACGTCCGCGCCTACGGGCTGCCGTACTCCAACGACGTGGTGTTCCTCTGGCTGATCGGCGCGCTGCTGGCCGCCGCCGTGCACAGCGGCCACGGCCCGCGCGGCTTCCTGCTCGTGCTGCGCGACTGGGTGCCGGTGATGGCCGTCGTCTGGACGTACTCGCTGCTGCGGGGCTACGGCGCGCACACCCCGTGGGGCCCGTACCTGTGGCCGCAGCAGCGGGCCGACGAACTGATCGGCCTGGGTGAGACCCTGACCGTCCGGCTCCAGCACGGGCTGTACACACCCGGCTCGCCGCACTGGTACGACTACGCGGCGGTCGCCGTCTACATGTCGCACTTCTTCCTGGTCTTCGTGGTGCTCGCGGTCCTCTGGCGCCGTCGCCACGACCGGTTCCGGCACCTGCTCACCTGCTACCTCGCGCTGACCTTCGCCGGCTTCGCGACGTACATCCTCTACCCGGCCGTCCCCCCGTGGCTCGCCTCCCAGGAGGGCCACCTCCCGGCGCTGACCCGGGTGGTGTCGGACGTGCTGACGGAGAGCGGGCTCCCCCGGGCCGGGTCGATCTTCGAGAACGGCAGCCGGTTCGCCAACGACGTCGCCGCGATGCCCTCGCTGCACTCGGCGTACCCGGCGATGCTGCTCTTCTTCTTCTGGCCGACGGCCGGCCGTCGGCTGCGCATGCTGCTGGTCGCGTACCCGCTCGCGATGACCTTCACCCTGGTGTACGGCGCGGAGCACTTCATCGTGGACGTCTTCGTCGGCTGGGCGTACGCGGCGGCGGTGGTGTACGGCGTGCAGTGGCTGCGGACACGGCGGCGGGCCCGGTCCCTGGCGGCGACCCGCGCGGCGGTCCCGGCGACCGCCGGGGCCGGGTCGGCGGCACCCGCCCGGACGTCGGCAGGGGTGGCGGGCGCCCCGGCGACCGGGGCACCGGCCACCACCGGCAGACTGGACGAATGACCGAGACGCCCGACGTGGAGAAGCCCGCGCGCCCGACGAAGCCGACCGCGGAACAGCTGTCCGCCGCCCGCGACACCACCATCGAGGACGTCTCCGCCGACGGCCTTCGGGTGCTGTTCTGCGGCATCAACCCCGGTCTCTGGTCGGGCGCCACCGGCCATCACTTCGCCCGTCCGGGGAACCGCTTCTGGCCCGCGCTGCACCGCTCGGGCTTCACCCCGCACCAGTTCAGCCCGGACGAGCAGCGCCGGCTGCTCGACCTCGGGCTGGGCATCACCAACGTCGCCCCGCGCGCCACCGCCAAGGCGGACGAGCTCACCGCCGAGGAGCTGCGCGAGGGCGGCGCCGCGCTCACCGCCCGGGTGCTGCGGCTGGAGCCGCGGGCCCTGGCGGTGCTCGGCATCGGCGCGTACCGGACGGCGTTCGGGCGGCGGACCGTGACGATCGGACGGCAGGAGGAGTCGATCGGCGGGACCGAGGTCTGGGTGCTGCCCAACCCCAGCGGCCTCAACGCCCACTACACCCTGGACGCGCTGGCGGCGGAGTTCGCGAAGCTGCGCGAGGCCGTCTCGCCCGCCCCGGACCCGTGCCCCCGCCCGGACGGGGCCCGCCCGGACGGGGCCTGACCGAACGGGGCCCGACCGGACGGAGCCTGACCGGACGGGGCCCGACCGGACGGGGCGCCCTTTTCGGCCGCCCTCCCGGTGGGCCCGTCACCCCCGGAGGAACCGCAGCACCGCCAGCACCCGGCGGTGCGACTCCTCCGCGGGCGGCAGGTCCAGCTTCATCAGGATGTTGCCGATGTGCTTGCCCACCGCCGCGTCCGACACCACCAGCTCCCGGCAGATCGCCGCGTTCGACCGGCCCTCCGCCATCAGCGCCAGCACCTCCCGCTCGCGCGGGGTGAGCCGCTCCAACGGGTCCCGGCGGCGGCGCAGCAGCTGCCGGACCACCTCCGGGTCGACCACCGTGCCGCCCGCCGCCACCGTGGCGACCGCGGCCACGAACTCCTCGATCTGGCCGATCCGGTCCTTCAGCAGGTAGCCGACGCCCGAGCCGTCCCCGGAGTCGAGCAGCTCCGCCGCGTACGAGTGCTGCACGTACTGGCTGAGGACGAGGACGGGCAGTCCCGGGCGGCGTTCGCGCAGGGCGACCGCCGCCCGCAGTCCCTCGTCGGTCTGGCCCGGCGGCATCCGGACATCGGTGACGACGAGGTCCGGCGCATGCGCGCCGACCGCGGTCCGCAGCGCCTCGGCGTCGCCGACCGCGGCCACCACCTCGTGCCCGAACCGGGCCAGCAGGCCGACCAGCCCCTCGCGCAGCAGCACGCCGTCCTCGGCGACCACGATCCTCAGCGCGCCGGTTGCCTGCTCGTTCATCGTCCTGCTCCTCCGTCGGCCGGCGCCGCGGACGGGGCCGGGGTGCAGGGGATCTCCACCCGCACCAGGGTCGGTCCGCCGGGCGGACTGCTCACCGTCAGTGTGCCGTCCACGACCGCGACCCGGTCGGCCAGCCCGGTCAGCCCGCTGCCGCCCGACGGGTCGGCGCCGCCGCGGCCGTCGTCCGCCACCTCGATGGTCAACCGGCCGCCGGCGTACCGTCCGTCGACGGTCACCGCGCTCGCGCCGCTGTGCTTGGCGACGTTGGCGAGCGCCTCGGCGACGGCGAAGTAGCCGGCCGACTCGACCGGCGCCGGCAGCCGCCCGGGCAGCGCGAAGCGGGTGGTGACCGGGATCGGCGAGCGGTCGCCGGCGTCCGCGCAGGCGTCCGGCAGACCCCGGTCGGTGAGCACCTGCGGGTGGATCCCGTTGATCAACTCCCTGAGTTCGGAGAGCACTTCTCCCGCCTCCCGGTGCGCCTCGGCGAGCCTCGCGGCCAGCGGGCCGTCCGGCGGCGCGTCCAGCCGGGCCAGGCCGAGCGTCATCCGCAGGGCCGCCAACCGCTGCTGGGCGCCGTCGTGCAGATCGCGCTCGATCCGGCGCCGCTCCGCCTCGAAGGCGTCCACCAACCGGGCCCGGGAGCGAACCAGCTCACCGATCCGACGGTCCTGCCCGCCCGGTGCGAGCACCAGTCGCACCAGCGCCGCGCGGGCTGCGGCCACCGCCGCCAGCGGATAGCCGAGCAGGGGCGCCAGCAGCAGCCCGGTCAGCCCGAACAGGCCCGCCACCACCGGGGAGTGGACCTGCCACAGCTTGAGGACGTTCACCTGCTCGCCGTCCAGCAGGAGCATCGGCAGTGCGGCCAGCAGGTACCCGGGGACGGCGAGGGCGAAGCCGGCCACGGTCAGGTCGATCGGCCAGAGCACGCACGCGGCGAGCAGGGCGAAGCCCAGTTCCCGCCAGGTCGCCCGCTCGCGGTAGCGCAGCCGCAGCCAGGCCGCCAGGCCCGGGCGGTCGGGGACGAGGTGCGGATCCGGCACCGGCGCGTCCGCCACCAGCCGGACCAGCCGCCGTTCCCAGGCCGCGACCGGCAGCCCGACCAGCGCCAGCGCGGCGAGCAGCGGCAACCCGACCAGCAGCACCGCCAGCACTCCGGCGGCCACCCCGGCCACCAGGAGCCCGCCGCAGAGCAGCAGCCCCGTCAGCCCGGTCGTCAGCAGGTACGCCGCCGCCCGCCAAGGCGCCGACGACCGGAGGAACCCGGGCCGCGCCACCTGCCCCCACACGCCCGCCGGCCGCCCGTCCACCGGCCCGTCCGCCACCCCGTCCACCGCGCCGACTCCCCCTGCCCCGCGCCGGTCCGGTCCGGCTGCACCAGCGGCCCACCCTAGGCACCCGGTCGGCGGGCCGTCGGTAGGGCCAGGCCTACCGTTCGCCCGCTCCGGCCCCGCTCGCTCCGGCCCCGCCCCCGCACACAGGAAGTCGGCGGGCCCGACGTCCGGTGCGGCCACCCCCCGCGCCCCCTACGGGTAGGGCCCGCCCTACCTCCCGGAGTGGCCCCCGGCCTGCTGCCCCGCACCACCCCGCGGCGGTTCGCTGGACCCCATGAGAATGCTGCGGATCGCGCTCAAGTCCCTGAAGGCACGCTGGATCTCCCTCCTCGGAGCCTTCCTCGCCCTCGCCCTCGGCGTCGCGATGACCGCCGTCATGCTGCTCGGCCTCGCCGCCGCGCTCGGCACCCCCGGCGGCCCGGGCGGCGAGGAGCTGGTCTCGCTGGTCGCCGCCCTCGGCACCGCCGGCGGGGTGAGCGCGTTCGTCTCGGCGTTCGTCGTCGCGTCCACGTTCTCCTACGCCGTCGCCCAGCGGCGCCGGGAGCTGGGTCTGCTCCGGCTGGCCGGTGCCACCCCCGCCCAGGTCCGCCGTACCGTGCTGGCCGAGGCGCTGCTGCTCGGCGCGGTCGCCTCCGCCGCCGGCTGCGCGCTCGGCCGGCTCGGGGCGCCGGTGCTGCTCCGCCGACTGGTCGGCGTGGGGATGGCCCCGCCCGGTTTCGCCCTCGGCCCGACCGGCTGGCCCCTGCTCACCGCGTTCTGGACCGGCCTGCTGGTCGCCCTGTGCGGTGTCGCGGTGGCCGCCCGCCGGGCCGGCCGGGTCGGCCCGCTGGACGCCCTGCGCACGGCCGACCTCGACGCCGGTGTGCTGACCGTCGGGCGCCTCGTCACCGGGCTCGGCCTGCTGCTGACCGCGGCCGTCCTCACCGCCGCCGCGCTCGCCACCGACCCCGTCGACCTGCTGCACCGCAAGACCTACACCACGCAGCCGATGTGGCTGATCTCCGCGTGCGGCCTGCTCTCCCCGCTGTTCGCCCCTCCCCTGGTCCGCGCCCTCGGCCGGCTCGCCCCGGCCCGGTTCACCGGGTACGCCGGGCGGCTGGTCCGCGCCAACGCCGCCGCCGCGCTCCGCCGGACCGGCGCGGTGGCCGCGCCGGTGCTGGTGTCGGTGGCGCTGACCGGTTCGCTGGCGGGTGCGCTGGACACGGTGAGCGCCGCCCGCTCCGCCGAGGCCCGCGCCCGTACCGCCGCCGACCTGATCGTCGTCCCCGCCGACGGCGGCGCACCCGACGCGACGGCGGACGCCCTGCGTGCCGTCCCCGGCGTGGCCCTGTCCCCCACCGGTCCGACCCGCCTCTCGCTGGTGGAGCCGGACGGCGTGGTGGTCCGCTCCGAGGCGCGGGTGGCCGACCCGGCCGGGCTCGCCGCCCTCGCCCGGCTGCCCCTGCTGGCCGGTTCTCCGGCCGACCTCGACGACGGCTCCCTCGTCCTGCCGGCGGAATGGGGGCACACGACGACCGGTGAGCCGGTCCCGGTGATCCGGGCCGACGGCAGCCGGGCGACCCTGCGGGTGGCCGCCGTGCTGCGTGACGGCCTCGGCGACAACGGGCTGTACGTCACCGCCGCCAACGCGCCCGGCGCCCGCACCGACCGGATCGAGGTGCGCCTGGACCACCTCGCCGACGCCGAGCGGGTACGTGCCGACGAACAGGTACGGACCGCCGCGCGGGCGTCCGGCGCGACGGTGTTCAGCCGCGAGGACTGGCTCGCCGCCACCGCGCCCGCCAATGCGCGGACGGCCTGGCTGCGAACGGTGCTGGTGCTCGGTCTGGCCCTCGTCTACACGGGCATCGCCCTCGCCAACACGATCCTGACGGCCACCGCCGACCGCCGTCGCGAACTCGCCCTGCTCCGCCTGGCAGGTGCTGGCCGGGCCCAGGTGGTGCGGCTGGTGACCGCCGAGTCGGTGCTGGTGGTGGCGGTCGGCGCGGTCCTCGGCTGCGCGGTGACCGCCGTCCAGCTCGGCACCATGCACGGCGCGGCGGCCCTGCTCGGCACGCCGGCGCCGTGGGTCCTGCCCTGGCGGCCGGTCGGCCTCGTCACCGCCGGCGCCGTCCTGCTCGCGGCACTCTGCGCCGCCCCGGCCACCGCCTGGGCCCTGCGTTCCCGCCCGGTCACCGCCGCCGCCCGCTGAGCCGCTGAGCCACTGCCCGCTGAGCCGCCGGTCCGGCCGGTCGGGGGACGGCCCCGCCCCCGCCCCCGATCGTCGGCGGCCAGGGCCGGGCCGCCGTCCTCACACCGCGACCAGGCCCGCCGGCAGGGTGAGGCCGCGCAGCTCCCGGATCAGCGCCCGCACCGCCGCCGTGCCCGCCAGCTCCGGCGTCGTCACGTATCCGACGTGGCGGCTCGGCGGACGCGGCCCGAGGTCGGTGAGCGCCAGCCCGGCCGGGGCGCCGAGCAGGGCGGTCCGGGGCATGATCGCCATCCCCAACCCCTGCGACACGAGCGAGACGGCCACCGTGTCGTCCTCGACGTCGATGGTCGCGGGCGGGATCCAGTCCTGCCGGTCCCACCAGTCCCGGGTGTACGAGCCGCAGTTCTCGTCCCAGTCGACCAGCGGCAGCCCGTGCGGTGCCGGGTGGCCCACCGGGTGCACCAGCGCGTACTCCTCCTCGAAGAGCCGGACGGAGAGCAGTCCGGGCACCGGTGGCGGCACGCTCGCGTCCAGGGTGGCGAGCCCGAGGTCGGCACGGCCGTCCGCGACCTCGCCGGCCGTGCCGCGCCCAACCTCACGGACGATCCGGACCTGCGGTGTGAGCCCCGGGTGGCGGGCGGTGAGCCGGGCCAGAACGGGCGGCAGCAGGTGCGCGGCGACGCTGCGGAAGGCGGCGATCCGCAGCGGCCCGGTGACCGCCCCGGCGTGGTCCCCCGCCCCCGCGGCCCGCACCTCGGGACCCATCGCCGCGAGCAGCCTCAGAACCCTCCGGGCGTACGCGACGGCCCGCACGCCCGCCTCGGTCGGGCGTGCGCCGTGGCGCCCGCGGTCGAAGAGCACCGCACCGAGCTTCCGCTCGCAGGTGCGCACGGCGTGCGAGACGGCGGACTGGCTCGTACCCAGGCGCGCGGCAGCCGCCGTGAACCCCTGCGCCTCCTCCACCGCGACCAGGACCCGCAACTCGTGCGGGGCGAGGTCCGGACCCGGCTCACCCATGCCACTCACTCCTGCCACTCAGCCCGGTCGGTCGACCCCGACCCTCGGTCCTGACGCTCGGCCCCGACCCTCGGCCCTGACCCTCGGCCCTGGCAGTCAGCCCTGGCGCTCGTCCGGGCCACCCGTCGGCACCGCCGAACCTACCTCCCCACCCGCCTTCCATCGATTCCGCTCATGGAACCGACCCACCCATCACCGCTGCCCCCTGCCCGGCTCCGCCCCGCCTCCCTACGGTGATCATCACCGCCCCAACGATCCCGGAGCCCACCATGCCCCGCCCCGTCGCCCACGTCGTCCACCTCGTCTCCCGCCCCACCGGCGCCCCCGGCGCCGAGAACTTCGCCTTCCTCGACGAGACCGTCCGGCCCCTCGCCGACGGCGAGGCCCTGGTCGAGAACGTCTACCAGTCCGTCGACCCGTACATGCGCGAGGAGATGGACGCGACCGGGAGCTGGGAGCTGCACGCCCCGCTGGAGGGCCGCGCCCTCGGCCGGGTGGTCGAGTCCCGGACGCCGGTCCTCCCCGTCGGCGCCCTCGTGCACCACCGCCGGGCCTGGCGCACCCTCTCGGTGGTCACCGCCGCCGAGACGACGGTCCTCCCGGACTTCGCGGGCGTCCCGCTCAGCGCCCACCTGGGCATCCTCGGCGGCACCGGCCTCTCCGCCTGGGTCGGCCTGACCCGGGTCGCCCGGCTCCAGCCGGGCGAGACGGTCTTCGTCTCGGCGGCGGCCGGCGGGGTCGGTACGGCGGCCGGCCGGATCGCCCGCCTCCTCGGCGCCGGCCGGATCGTCGGCAGCGCCGGCTCGGCCGCCAAGGTGCGGCACCTCACCGAGGACCTCGGATTCGACGCCGCCTTCGACTACCACGACGCCCCGATCGCCGACCGCCTCCGCGAGGCCGCCCCCGACGGCCTGCACGTGTACCTCGACAACGTCGGCGGTGACCACCTCGAAGCCGCCATCGCCGCCCTCCGCGACCACGGCCGGATCGCCTGGTGCGGGGCGGTCGCCCAGTACAACCGCCTCCAGTCGCCGCCGCCCGCCCCGCGCAACCTGTTCGACGTGGTCGGAAAGAGCCTGCGGCTGGAGGGCTTCCTGGTCCGCGACCACCTCGACGCCCGCACCGAGCTGTACGACTTCCTCGTCCCGCACCTGCGCTCCGGCGCCGTCGTGCCCGACGAGACGGTCGTCGAGGGTTTCGACCGGGTCGTCGAGGCCTTCCTCGGCATGCTCCGGGGCGCCAACACCGGCAAGATGATCGTCCGGCTGGCCGACGTCCCCCGCTGACGGCCACCGGCCGGCGGCGGTCGGCGGCGGTCGGCGGCTGCCGAGCGGCGGCGGTCAGGGCAACAGCGTGATCTCCGTCCCCGCGAGCCGCGCCCGGTCCGCGACCACCTCGAAGCCCGCCACCCGCCCGTCCGCGACCGTCATCAGCAGGACCAGCCACAGGCGCCCGCCCGGCGCGATCGCCACCCCGATCCGGCCGTCCACCAGCACCGGCACGCCGAACCGCGCCCGCTGCCCGATCACCCGGGTCTCCCGGGCCACGGCGAGCGCGCCGCGCGCCACCGCCGGACGCCCGGCGGGCAGGGCCGCCGGGTCGGCCCGGCGCACCACGTCCGGCGCCAGGACCGCGAGCAGCGCGTCCAGGTCGCCGCCGCGCGCGGCGGCGAGGAACGCCTCCACCACCGCGCGGTGCCCGGCCGGCGGCGCCGGCTCCGCACCCGCCGTCCCCCGGACCCGCTGCCGGGCACGGCTGGCCAGTTTCTTCGCCGCCACCGGCGTCCGCCCGACGACCGGCCCGATCTGTTCGAACGGCACCGCGAACCCGTCGTGCAGCACGAACGCGACGCGCTCGGCCGGCCCCAGCCGGTCCAGCACCACCAGCATCGCCCGGCCCACCTCCTCGACCAGCTCCGCCTCCGCCTCCGGTCCTTCCACCACCGGTTCCTCGACGTGCGCCTCCCGTCTCCCGGCCCCCGCCCGCGCCCGCAGCACGTCCAGGCAGATCCGCGAGACGACCGTGGTCAGCCACCCCGGGAGGTTCTCCACCGCCGCCGCGTCCGCCCGCTCCAACCGCAGCCAGGCCTCCTGCACGGCCTCCTCGGCCTCCCCCGTCGAGCCGAGCATCCGCTGCGCGACCGACCGCAACCGCCCCCGCTCGGCCTCGAACCGCACCGCCAGTTCCTCGCGCCCGTCCATCGGTCACCTTTCCTCGCGCGGCCCCGTCACAGGGTTGACGATCCCCGCTCCACCGAGGTGACAAGGAGCCTCCCGATGACCGCCACCCCCGCCGTCCCCGCCACCCCCGCCGTCCCCGCCGTCCCCGCCACCCTGCTCCACCTGGACTGCAGCGCGAGTCCGCCCGGCGAGTCCGTCAGCCGCCGGCTGACCGCCCGCTTCGCCCGCGCCTGGCAGGCCCGCCACGGCACCGCCGGCTACCGTCACCGCGACCTCGCCGCCGATCCGGTCCCGCCGATCGGAGCCGCCTACGCCGCCCTCGGCGTCCGCGTCGAACGCCGTGGCACGGTCCCGCTCGCCGACGTGCGGGCCGTCGCCGCCTCCCCCGGCGAACGGGACGAGTGGTCCCTCACCCTTCCCCTGATCACCGAGCTCCGGGCGGCCGGCACCCTCCTGCTCGGCGTCCCGATGTACAACTTCACGGTTCCCGCCGCGCTCAAGGCCTGGATCGACCGGGTCACCTTCCCCGGCGCCTTCAGCGACCCCGTCACGGGCCGCAGCCTGCTCGCCGCCACCCGGGTCGTCGTCGTCACCGCCCGCGGCGGCGCCTACGGCCCGGGCACCCCGCGCGAGGCCTTCGACTTCCAGACCCCTTACCTGCGGGCGTACTTCGACAACCTCGGCGTCCCCGCCGAACACCTGAGCTTCGTCCACGCCGAACTCACCCGCGCCGACGACGTCCCCGCCCTCACCCCCTACCGCCCCCTCGCCGCGACCTCCCTCAGCGCGGCCCGCACCGCCCTCGCCGGCCTCGCCGCCGCCTGACCTCGGACGACCGGGCCGGCGGGGGTGTCGCCCTCGCCGGCCCGGTGACGTGCGTCGGTGCTCCGGCTACCGCGCGCCCCACGGCTCGTCGCTCGGGACGATCTCGCGGCCGAGCGGCATCAGCGAGACGGGGATCAGCTTGAGGTTCGCCCACCCGAACGGAATGCCGATGATCGAGATGAACAGCGGGATGCTGGTGATCAGGTGCGCCAGCGCCAGCCACCACCCGGCGAACACCAGCCAGATCACGTTGCCCACGAAGGACGGTGCCCCCGCGTCCGGCCGCTCCACCGCCTTGCGCCCGAACGGCCAGAGGACGAACCCCGCCAGCCGGAACGCGGCGATGCCGAACGGGATGGTGATGATCAGCACGCAGCAGATGATTCCCGCGATCACGTAGCCGATCGCCATCCAGATGCCGCAGAAGATCAACCAGAGGACGTTCAGGACGAAGCCGATCACCTTCATGGTTGGCACCCTCTCACGGTCGACGGTCGACCCCTATGACCAGCCATGCCCGCTGTGACCCGTGTCTACGCCGCCACGGAAAGCACTCCGCGCCGCCCGGGCTGGCCGGGCGGCGCGGAGCAGGGGCGGGGGCCGTCAGTCGCCGAGGCCGATGCCGGTGTCGGTGAAGGTGCCCGCGACGCCGTGCTGGCCGATGACCAGGATGCCGTCGAAGTAGCTGGCGCCGTCGGGGCCGAAGTGGACGCTGGTCAGGTGCAGGGCACTGCCGTCCGGGCCGACCGCGAAGGAGCCCTTGTCGAAGTGGGCGACGGGCACGGCGTCGCCCGCGGCGTCCGCGGAGGCGACGGTGGCGCCGCAGACGGCGAGCGGGAGGACGACGGCGGTGGCGGCGAGGATGCGGTGCATGGTGCGCATGGAGGAGCCCTTTCGAGGCGTTGGATTTCGGCCCGGTGGTGAACACCGGCTGTCACCATTCCGGCACGTGCGCACACGAACCGCTACCGGTGGGAGCCATCCGTGACCCGTCGGTCCGTCGACCCGTCACCCTCCGCACCGGGCGGAGCCGCTACAGCGGGGTGACGGCCTTCAGGACGAGGAGCAGGGCCACCGCCGCGTTGAGCGCGGACACCGCCGAGGCGGCGGTGCCGAGGGCCGCCACGAGGGCGGCGAGCCCGGCGGGGGTGCGGGCGGGCGGCCAGTTGCGGGAGCTCGGGACGGGGCCGAGCAGGGCGGCGACGCGGCGGGGCACCGGGCCGGGACCGGGCGCGGCGAAGGCGGGGAAGGCCGCGTAGGCGGGTGCCCGGTGGGAGGCGAGGGCTGCGCGGGCCACGGCGCGGGCGGTGATCCGCCGGTCGCCGACGGCCTGGGCGGACTCCTCGTCGGCCCAGCGTTCGGCGCTGTAGGCCACGGCGCGCTGGAGCGGGCGCAGGAAGGGGTTGACGCAGCCGGCCAGCTGGGTGGCCAGCAGGTGGCGGTGGTGCCGGTGGGCGAGGTGGGCGCGTTCGTGGGCGAGCAGGGCGGCGCGCTCGTCGTCGGCGAGACCGGCGAGCATGCCCGTGGAGACCACCACGCGTCCGGGCGAACGGAGGGAGCCGGGCAGCGCGTAGGCGTACGGGGCGGAGTCGGGGAGCAGCGCGACGTCGGAGGCGCCGGGCAGCGCGCGGCCGAGCGCGCGCCGGGCACGGGCGCGGATCCGCAGGTGGCGGGCGACCGTCCGGACCAGGGCCACGAACACCACCGCGAGGACGAGGAGCGCCGCCGTGCCGACCGTCTCGTGGTACGGCAGGGCCGCCCGGACCTCCGGGTCGGACCAGCTGTCGGGCAGCGGGTTGCCGGGGATCTGCGCGGTGCCGACGACCCCGATCAGTCCGAGGCAGAGCGCGCTGCACAGCGCCATCACGATGCTGATCCCGGTCAGCAGGCGGGCCGCGCCGCGCGGGTGGAGGTGCTGCTCGGTGAGGCGCGCGATCGGCAGCGCCGTCAGCGGCAGGACGAGCGGGAGGAAGACGAAGACGCCCACGGTCGGTTCCCGGGCTCAGCTCTCGCGGTCGGTCGCCGACGGGCCGGGCGCCGCCGGGCCCGTCGTCGGCAGATCGGGCGCGGAGGCGCTGTCGAGCAGTGTGCGCAGCAGTTCCTCGTCGTGCGGGAGCAGTGCGGTCACGAAGCTGGCGAGCACGGCGTCCCGGTCGGCCTCGCCGTCGAGGACCCGGCGCATCCGGAGGGCTGCGAGGCCGGCCGCGTCGGAGGCGGCCTGCCAGAGGTAGGAGCGGCCGGATCGGGTCCGGGAGACGGCGCTCTTGGCGTGCAGCCGGGAGAGGATGGTCATCACGGTGGTGTACGCGAGGTCGCCGTCGAGGCGTTCCTGCACCCATCCGGCCGTGGCCGGGCCCGGCGCCTGCTGGAGCACGGCCAGCACCTGCGCCTCCAGCTCGCCCTGGCCGCGCCGCCGGGCCCGCGGGTCCCCGGCCGTCGGGGTGTTGGTGTCCTCTGCCATGCCGGTCATCCTAACGAGCAGGTAAAGGGAGCCCGGTCGCCGCCGGTGTCCGCGCCGGTCAGGCCTGCCGCCGGTGCGGTGGTTCGCGGGCGTTCCACCGCCGGCCGGGTACGGCGGTGCCGGGCGGTGCGGGCCGGTGGGGGCCGGTGCGGCACGGGTCACCCGAACAGGCGTGTCCGGTTGCCCGGCACCGGCCGGAGGTGGACGGTCGAGATCCGGACGCCTCTCCGAACGCCTGTCCGGCCCCGGCGTCCGGCCCTGGAGGAACCCATGAGCAGCACGTCGACCCCTCCCGATCAGCCGCCGCCCTGGCGCTCCGGCACCGGCGCGCCGCCGCCACCGGCCTCGGCCACCCGGTTCAGCGACTGGGCGCCCGGCCTCGTCGTCTTCGCCGGTGTCCTGATGCTCCTGAACGGCATCATGGAGGTGCTGCGGGGCATCATGGCGGTCCACGAGGACGAGGTCTTCCTGAGCTCCGCCCGGTACGTCTTCCGGTTCGACCTCACGGGCTGGGGCTGGATCCACATCGTCGTCGGCGCGCTGGTCGCGGTGGTCGGCGCGTTCGTCCTCAAGGGCGCCGCCTGGGCCCGGTACACCGGCGTCTTCCTCACCGCGGTGAGCGCCGCCGACAGCTTCCTGGCGATGCCGTACTACCCGTTCTGGTCGATCACCGTGATCGCGCTGGACGTCTTCATCATCTGGGCCCTCTGCGTCTACCGGCCTGAGCGCACCGCCTCCTGATCCCCGTCGCCCGGGCCCGGGACGACCACGGGCCCGGGCGCCCCGGCCCCACGCCCCGGTCTCACGTCCGGGACCGCTGGGTGACCGCGATGCAGAGCAGCACCGCCACGGCCGTGACGGGCGCGGCCGCAGGCAGCTCCTCGCCCAGCAGCAGCACCGACCAGACCAGCGTCAGCAGCGGCTGCGCCAGCTGCAGCTGGCTGGCCTTCGGCACGCCGATCTCCGCCATTCCCCGGTACCAGAGGACGAACCCGCCGAACTGCGAGACCGCCGCCGTGTACGCGAGCCCGGCCACCGCCTTCGCCCCGAACCCGACCGGCTCGACGGCCAGCGCTCCCGCCGTGATGAGCCCGGTGACCGGCAGCGCCACGACGACCGCCCAGCCGATCACCTGCCAGCCCGGGATCTCCCGGGAGATCCGGCCGCCCTCCGCGTACCCGGCCGCGCAGACCAGCAGGGCCGCGAACAGGTAGAGGTCCGCGACGCTCGGCCGCCCGTGGCTCTGCACCAGCGTGAAGCCCAGCACCGCCGCGGCGCCGGCCAGCGCCGCGCACCAGAAGGTCCGGGAAGGACGGCTCGCCGCGCCGGCGCCACCGGACCGGCCCGACGCCCGGCGCGCCCTCAGCGCGGCGACCGACGCGGTGGCCAGCGGCAGCACGCCGATGACGACCGCGGAGTGCGCGGTCGAGGAGCTCTGCAGCGCGAGCGTGGTGAGCAGCGGGAAGCCGAGCACGCAGCCGGCCGAGACCACCAGCAGGCCGGGCCAGTGCCGCCGTTCGGGCACCGGGACGCGGGCGGCAGCGAGGCAGAGTGCGGCGAGCAGCCCCGCCAGCAGGCCGCGCAGCCCGGTGGCCGTCCACGGGCCGAAGCCGGTCAGCGCCCAGGAGGTGGCGGGGAAGCTGAACGAGAAGGAGAGGACACCGAGGGCCGCCAGGGCGGTGCCGGTGACGCCGACGGCGGGTGCCGCGCTTACGGGACCGGGGTCGGTGGGGCCGACCGGGCGGCTCGTCGCGGGCTTCGCTGCTACCGCCGCACGATGCGTAGCGCTATCTTGTGTCTTCATGAACGAGCGTAGCAGTGTGGTCGAACTCGCCGACAGACTGCGCCGGGAAGTGGAGCGCTACCCGGAAGGGCGGAAGCTGCCGTCGAGCCGGGTCCTGACGGAGCGGCACCAGGTCAGCCCGGGAACGGTCTCCCGGGCGGTCGCCGTGCTGGCCGCGGAGGGCCTGGTGGTCTCCCGGCCCGGCGCCGGCGTCTTCCGGACCTCCGCGACCGCGCCGACCGCGGCGTCCGCTGCGTCCGACGGCGCTCACCCGCACGCCCCGCCGCCCGCCCGCCCGGGCGACCTCTCCTGGCAGGAGGTCGCGCTGAGCGCCGAGGCCGGCCCGCGCGACGTCGGCGCCGGACCGATGTTCGCCATGCTGAACGTCCCCCGGCCCGACGTGCTCGACCTCAACGGCGGCTACCCGAACGCCTCGCTCCAGCCCGAGCGCCTGCTCGCCGCCGCGCTGGCCCGGGCCGGACGCCGGCCGGGCGCCTGGGACCGCCCGCCGGTGGACGGGCTGACCGAGCTGCGCACCTGGTTCGCCCGGGACATCGGCGGCAGCGGCGGCCCGCTCGGCGCGGGCGACGTGCTGATCACGGCCGGCGGCCAGAGCGCCCTCACCATCGCCCTGCGCTCGCTCGCCTCCCCGGGCGCCCCCGTGCTGGTCGAGTCTCCGACCTACCCGGGCGCCCTCGCCGTGGCCAGGGCCGCCGGGCTGCGGCCGGTCCCCGTCCCGGTGGACGGGGACGGCGTGCGCCCCGACCTGCTCGCGGCCGCCTTCGACGCCACCCGGGCCCGGGTGTTCTTCTGCCAGCCGCTGTTCCAGAACCCGACCGGCGCGGTGCTCTCCCCCGATCGCCGCGCCGAGGTGCTGCGGATCGCCCGGACGGCCGGCGCCTTCGTGATCGAGGACGACTTCGCCCGCCGCCTGGTCCACGCCGACGCGCCGGCACTGCCGCGCCCGCTGGCCGCCGACGACCCGGACGGCATCGTGGTCCACCTGAGTTCGCTCACCAAGGCCACCTCGCCCAACCTGCGGATCGGCGCGCTCACCGCGCGCGGCCCGGCGCTGCAACGGCTGCGCGCCACCCAGGTGGTGGACAGCTTCTTCGTGCCCAGGCCGCTCCAGGAGGCGGCCCTGGAACTGGTGGCCGACCCCGGCTGGGCCCGCCATCTGCGCACGCTCGGCGCCGAGCTGCGGGACCGTCGGCGGGCCGCGGTGGCGGCGCTGCGCCACGAGCTGCCCGGGCTGCTGGGCGCGCACCGGTTCGGCGGCTACCACCTCTGGCTGCGGCTCCCCGACGGCACCGACGAGACGGTGCTCACCGCGGCGGCCCTGCGGGCCGGCGTGCTGGTCACCCCGGGCCGCCCGTACCACCCCGCCGAGCCCCCGGCCCCGCACCTGCGGCTCAGCTACGCGGCCGCGGACAGCCCCGCCATGGTGGCGGAGGGCGTCCGGCGGCTCCGGCGGGCGTACGAGGAGACGACCGGCTGAGCCCGGAGGGTCCCCGCCGCGGCGGGGCCCCGGGGACCGTGCGGCCCCGCGGCCCCCCGCGCGAGGTCAGTCCCGGCGGCCTGCCATCCGCTCCAGGCGGGCGATCCGCTCGGCCATCGGCGGGTGGGTGGAGAACAGCTTCGTCCCGGCCTCGCCCGGCCGGAACGGGCTGGCGATCATCATGTGGCTGGCGGTCTTGATCTGCGGCTCGGGGGGCAGCGGCAGCTGCCGGGTCCCGGCGTCCAGCTTCCGCAGCGCACCGGCCAGGGCGAGCGGGTCGCCGGTGATCCGGGCGCCGTCGGCGTCGGCCTGGTACTCCCGGGAGCGGCTGACGGCCAGCTGGATCAGCGAGGCGGCCAGCGGTCCCAGGATCATGATCGCGAGCATCCCGAACAGGCCGGGCCCGTCGTCGTCGTCACCGCGGCCGAACGGGATCAGCCAGGCGAAGTTGACCAGGAACATCACCACCGAGGCGAGCGCCCCGGCCACCGAGGAGATCAGGATGTCGCGGTTGTAGACGTGGCTCAGCTCGTGGCCGAGGACGCCGCGCAGCTCGCGCTCGTCGAGCAGGTGCAGGATGCCGTCGGTGCAGCAGACCGCCGCGTTGCGCGGGTTGCGGCCCGTCGCGAACGCGTTCGGGGCCGGGGTCGGCGAGATGTACAGCCGGGGCATCGGCTGGCGGGCCGAGGTGGAGAGCTCCCGGACGATCCGGTAGAGCCGCGGTGCCTCGATCTCGCTCACCGGGCGGGCCCGCATGGCCCGCAGGGCGAGCTTGTCACTGTTCCAGTACGCGTAGGCGTTGGTGCCGAGGGCGACCACCAGGGCGACCACGAGGCCCGTCCGGCCGAAGAAGCTGCCGATCACGAGGATCAGCGCCGAGAGGCCGCCGAGCAGGGCGGCGGTCCTCAGTCCATTGTGCCGGCGGTGCACGGCTGGCCCTCCAATGGTGCGTGGGGAAGCCCTTTCTGCCTCGTCCCTCTTGCCCGGTCAACGGGTGGGGCCCGGGGCCTTGTTCCCTTGTGACCAGCGCGACACCCGACCGGAGGACCAGCTCAGGCGTACCGGGGCTTCCCCACCCGCCTCAGAACAGCGAGCCGCCGACCACCTGGAGCACCAGTTGCGGAGCCACCGACAGCACCACCGCCGCCGAGGCGGTGAGCCCCAGGGTGGCCGTCAGGGTGACCGGAAGCCTCCGCTCGGAGGCGGCCGGCGCCTCCCCGGCGGCCTCCGCCGGGGCGAACAGCCGCGCCGTCCAGAGCAGGTAGTAGTACAGGGCGACGACGACGTTGACGGCCATCACCGCGGCCAGCCAGCCCAGCCCGGCGTCGACGGCGGCGCGGAACACCACCACCTTGCCGAAGAGGCCGATGACGCCCGGCGGCAGCCCGGCCAGGCAGAGCAGGAAGAAGGCCAGCGCCAGCGCCGTCCAGCGCCTGCGGGCGAACAGGCCGCGGAAGTCGTCGACGCTGGTCCCGGCCCGGCGGCCGACCGCCGCCACCACGCCGAAGGCGCCGAGGTTGACCACGCCGTAGATCAGCGCGTACGCGGCGGTGGCGCCCAGCGGGTCGGTCGTGGTGGGCGCGTAGCCGGCGGCAGCCAGCGGCACCAGCAGGTACCCGGCCTGGCCGACCGAGGACCAGGCGAGCAGCCGCACCGCGCTGAACCGGGTGTCGAACCGCTGGCGCAGCGCGCCCACGTTGCCGACGGTCATGGTGACGGCCGCCAGCACCGCCAGCACCAGGCCCCAGGTGTGCGCGTACGGGCGGAAGGCGATCGTGGTGACCAGGGCGAGCCCGGCGAGGCCGGCCGCCTTGCCGACCACCGAGAGGTAGCCGGCCACCGGGAGAGGGGCGCCGGTGTACGTGTCGGGCACCCAGAAGTGGAACGGGACGGCGGCGACCTTGAAGGCGAAGCCGGCCAGCGTGAGCACCGCGCCGGCCTGGGCCAGCGGCTTCAGCTGCGCGGGGGCGTGCTCCAGGCCGGTGGCGACGGCGCCCAGGTGCAGGCTGCCGCTCGCGGCGTAGACGAAGCCGACGCCGAGCAGCATCACGGCGGTCGCGGTGACGGAGGAGAGGAAGAACTTGAGCGCGGCCTCGGCCCCCCGGCCGTCCCGGCGGAGCGCGACCAGCGCGAAGGCCGGCAGCGAGGCCACCTCCAGGGCGATCACCAGGGTGGCGAGGTCGCGGGAGGCGGGCAGCAGGGCGGCGCCGGCGGCGCTGGAGAGCAGCAGGAACCAGTACTCGCCTCCGGGCAGCTTCTCGTCCTCCACGGTGTGCGCGGAGAGCAGGGCGGCGATCAGCGCGCCGCCGAGCGCGAGCAGCTGGAAGACCAGGGCGAAGTGGTCGGCGACGTACGAGCAGCCCGCGTTGTCGGTGACCCCTGTTACGTTCTGCGCACAGAAGGTGGCTCGGGGTGAGCCTCCGACGAGCGGGAGGAGCGCGATGAGCGCCAGGGCGAGTCCGCCGGCCGTGAGTCGGCCGAGCAGCCGCTTGTGGCGCTCGGGCAGGAAGAGGTCGGTGACCAGCACCGCGAGGGCGGCCAGCGCGGCGATCAGCGGGGGCGCGATCGCCACCCAGTCCACGGACTGGATCAGGCTGCCCGGGTTGGCTACGGCGAGGGAGGTCACAGTGGGCTGCCCCGTGGAGTGAGGTCCGAGTGCGGTGCCGGTCGCGGCGCCGAGCTGTCTGCCCGTGCCGAGCTGCGTGCTGAGCTGCGCGCCGAGGAGCTGGGCGCTCAGCTGGGTGCCGAGCATGGTCAGCCACCCCCGAGGAGGTGCTTGACGGCGGGCTCGGAGAGACCGAGCAGGAGAGCGGGCCAGAGACCGGCCAGCAGGGTGAGGGCGACCAGCGGCGTCCAGCTGACGGCCTCGTACGGGCGCAGGTCGGCGAGTTCGGCCACCGGTGCGGGCTGCTTCGGATCGCCCATGCAGACCCGCCTGACCACGATCAGCAGGTACGCGGCGGTGAGGAGGGTGCCGAGACCGGCCAGGACCATGTAGGTGACGAACGCGGGACGCGAGAGGCCCTCGGCCGGGTCGAACGCGCCGAACATCGCGAGCAGCTCGCCCCAGAAGCCGGCCAGCCCGGGCAGGCCGAGGCTGGCGACGGCCGCGAAGGCGAGCAGCGCGCCGATCCGCGGTGCCCGTCCGTACAGGGCGGCGCCGGTGGTACCGGCCAGGGTGTCGAGGTCCGCCGTGCCGTAACGGTCCTTGATCGCGCCCACCAGGAAGAAGAGCAGACCGGTGATCAGACCGTGGGCAATGTTGGCGAACAGCGCGCCGTTGACGCCCACCGGAGTGAGGGAGGCGATGCCCAGCAGGACGAAGCCCATGTGGCCGACGGAGGAGTAGGCGATCAGGCGCTTGAGGTCGCCCTTGGCGCCGGGCCGCGCCAGCGCGAGGCAGGCCAGCGAGCCGTAGACGATGCCGACGGCGGCGAAGGCGCCCAGGTAGGGGGCGAGGGTCGCCGTGCCGTCGGGGACGACCGGGAGGAGGACGCGGACCAGGCCGTACGTCCCCATCTTCAGCAGCACGCCGGCGAGCAGCACGGAGCCGACCGTCGGGGCCGCCGTGTGGGCGTCCGGGAGCCAGCTGTGCAGCGGCCAGGCAGGGGCCTTGACCGCGAGCCCGACCATGATCGCCAGGGCGGCGATCACCTGGGTGGAGTGGCTCAGGCCCGAGCCGTGGGCGGCGGCCAGCGCCTGCATGTCGAAGGTTCCGGCCTTGCCGCCGACCAGCAGGAAGCCGAGCAGCATCACGGCCGACCCGAGCAGCGTGTACAGGATGAACCGGTTGGCGGCCGGCACCTTGGCCCCGGTGCCCCAGCGGGCGATCAGGAAGTACATCGGGATCAGCACGATCTCGAAGGCCACGAAGAAGAGCAGGAGGTCCAGCACCGCGAAGGTGGCGAGCATGCCCACTTCGAGGAGGAGGAACAGCCCGACGAAGGAGCGGGCCGACGGCACGCCCTCCCCGGACGGCAGCCGCCGCTCCGAGTACAGCGCACAGAGGAAGGTGAGCAGCGAGGTCAGGACGATCAGCGGGAGCGAGACGCCGTCCACACCGAGGTGGAACCGCACGCCGACGGCCGGGATCCAGGCCACGTCGGTGGTGGCCTGCATCCGGGCGGGCTCGTCGTGGTCGAAACCGGCCGCCAGGACGACGGTGAGCAGCAGGACGACGCCGGTCAGCACGGTGCCGAAGCGCAGCGCGCGCCGGTCGGCGGCGGCCGCGTCGGTGCCGAACACCGGCGCCAGGGTGAGCGCGGCGCCGAGCACCGGCAGGGCGAGGAGGGCGATGAGGACCGCGTTCATCGGAGGCTCCTACGGGCTGCGGTCGACGGGGTGGAACGGATCGGCTGGTTCATCCGGCTACACCGCCACCAGGACGACCAGCAGGACGACACCGGCCAGCAGCGCGCTGAGGTACGTCTGCGCGTTGCCGGTCTGCGCGAGCCGGACGGCCCGGCCGAGCAGGTTGGCACCGACCCCGCTGCCGCGTACGTAGGTCTCCACGACCTCGCGGTCGAGGAAGCGGACCAGCCGTGCGGCGGCGGCCACCGGGCGGACGAACAGCGCTCCGTAGAGCCGGTCGACGCCGAATCCGTGCCGGGCCGGGTCGAACAGCGGACCGAGCAGGGCGCGTCCGGGATCGGCGGCGATCACCTCGGCGGCCGGGGATCCGGCCTGCTCGGGTACCCGGCCCGCCGCCGCGGGGGCGGGCTGCCCGGCGCCGAGCCGGGCCGTGGCGGAGCGCCAGGCCCCGTACGCCAGCAGGATGCCGACCACGGCGAGGCCGGTGCCGGTGACGGCGGTGACCGCCGAGGGCCGCAGCGAACCGCCGTCGAGCAGTGCGGGCAGCCAGTCCGAGCGCAGGCCGGCGACGCCGAAGCCCACGGTCGGGACGGCCAGCACCCAGAGCGGCCAGCGCATCGCGGGCGGCTCGGCGGTGGCCGGGTCGGCCTCGTCCACCTCGGGCGAGTACGGCGCACCGGCCTCGTGGTCGGAGGACCCCGCGGCGGTCGGCACCGAGACCCCGGCACCGGCGGCACCGGCGGCGACGGCCGTGGCCGGCGCCCCGGCGGTGGCCGGGCTGTGGAACGCGACCAGGAACATCCGGGTCGCGTACGCCGCCGTGAGCAGCGCGGTGAGCCCGGCCGAGATCAGCACGATCCACCCGGCCGCCTGCGGCACGGCCGAGGCCGGGCCGACGCCGTTGGTCAGCGCCTCACCGTTGGCGGCGTGCTCGGCGGCGGTCAGCACCGCCTCCTTGCTGAAGAAGCCGGAGAACGGCGGCAGACCGACCAGGGCGACCAGGGCGATGCCCATCGTCCAGTAGGCGTCCGGGACGCGCTTGCGCAGCCCGGGCATCCGGGACATCACGGAGATCGAGTTGGTGTGCGCGGCGTGGATCACCACACCGGCGGCGAGGAAGAGCAGCGCCTTGAAGGCGCCGTGGCTGACCAGGTGGAAGACGGACGCCTCGCGGTCGCCGCTGGCCAGCGCGCCGGCCATGTAGCCGAGCTGGCCGACGGTCGAGTAGGCGAGCACCCGCTTGAGGTCGTCCTGGGCGAGCGCGCAGAGCGCCGAGCCGATCATCGTCACGGCCGCCATCACCGCCAGCACGACCAGCGCCGCGCCGGAGAGCAGGAAGACCGGCAGCAGCCGGGCGACCAGGTAGATGCCGGCGGCGACCATGGTGGCGGCGTGGATCAGCGCGGAGACCGGGGTCGGGCCGGCCATCGCGTCCGGGAGCCAGGTGTGCAGCGGGAACTGCGCGCTCTTCCCGGCCACGCCGGCGAGCAGCAGCAGCGCGGTCAGCGTGGGGTGGCCGAGCTGTCCGTCGGCGGCGGCCCGCAGCACGTCCTCGATCCGGAAGCTCCCGGCGTCGGCGCCGAGCAGGAAGATGCCGAACAGGAACGGGACGTCGCCGAGCTTGGTGACCAGGAAGGCCTTGAGCGAGGCCGAGCGGGCGTCCTGGGTCTCCCAGTGGTGGCCGATCAGGAAGTACGAGCAGATGCCCATGATCTCCCAGCCGACCAGCAGCACGATCAGGTCGCCGGAGTAGACGACCAGGAACATCGCCGCCGTGAAGAGCGAGACCAGCGCCGCGTACGAGGGGTAGCGGGGGTCGTCCTTGAGGTAGGCGGTCGAGTAGACCTGCACGCAGGTGGCGACGAGGCCGACCAGCACGGAGATCAGCGAGCTGTAGCCGTCCAGGTGGAAGGCGAGCGCGATGTCCGGGCCGCCGGTCGGGGTGAGCCGGGTGGCGACGTCCAGCGACTGACCGCTGCCGAGCTGGATCGCGACGACCAGGGCGAGCACGGCCGAGACGGCCACCGGCACGATCGCCAGCGGCCTGGCCAGACCGGGGACGCGCTTGCCGACGGCCAGGGTGGCGGCCGCGCCGAGCGCTGGCAGGGCGGGGACGAGGGCGGGCAGGGCGAGGTTCATGCGGCGGCCCGGCCCTTCAGCGCCTCGGCTCCGACCGGCGCCTCCTCGATGTCGACGGTGGACTCCGCCGGGTCGCCCAGCGTGGTGACCTTGTCGATGTCCGCGGTGCCCCGGGCCCTGAACAGCAGCAGGACGACGGCGAGCCCGAGTCCGATCTCGGCGGCGGCGATGGTGATGGTGAACAGGGTCAGCGCCTGGCCGGCGTGCAACGAGTCACGCAGCCAGACGTCGAAGGCGACCAGGTTGAGGTTGACGGCGTTGAGCATCAGCTCGACGGACATCAGCACCAGGATGACGTTGCGCCGGGCGAGCACGCCGTACACGCCGACGCTGAACAGCAGCGCGGCGAGGACGGCGGGGTAGGCGAGGTGCATCAGCCCTCCTGCTCGGGGGTGGTCGGAGCGGAGGCCGGAGGGGAAGCGGGAGCGGAGGCGGCGCCCTCGACGGCCGGGGCAGCCGTGGCGGCCGGGGCGGCCTCGGCAGCCTCGACGGCCTCGACGGCCGGAACCGCGGGGGCGGCCTTCGGCGCGGTCGCGGCGACCGTCCCGTTGGAACCCACCGGCTTGCCGGCCCGGATCCGCCCGGCCCGGGGCACCGGCACCCGGCGCCCGCCGCCGCGCGACAGCACGATCGCGCCGACCAGCGCGGCCAGCAGCAGCACCGAGAGCGCCTCGAACGGCAGCACCCACGTCCGGAACAGGCTCGCGCCCGTCACCGCCGCGGAGCCACCGCCCGCGCCGAGGTCGATCCAGGACGTCCGGAAGGCGTCCACGACCAGCGTCACCAGGGTGCCGCCCGAGGCCAGCGCCACCACCAGGGCGACCCAGCGGTTGCCCGAGTCGGCGTCCGGCGAGCGCCCGATCGGCGCCTTGGTGAGCATCAGCCCGAACAGCACCAGCACGACCACCGAACCGAGGTAGATCAGGACCTGGACCCAGGCGATGAACTCGGCGGTGAGCAGCAGGAACTCCACCGCCAGCCCGCCGAGCGCGGCCACCAGCCAGAGCGCGGCGTGCACCAGCTGCTTGGTGGTGACGGCGACGACGGCCGAACCGAGCACCGCGATGCCGACCAGCAGGAAGACGATCTCCACCCCGGTCGGGGAGAGGAAGGAACGCGCGGCCGGGTCCAGCGACCCGGTCGCGGCGAGCAGGGTGGCGGCGCTCACTGCGCGTCACCCCCCTGTTCGAGAGCCGCGGCAGCGGCGGCGGCCAGCTTGTCCGCGGCCTTCCGCGCGGTGGCGATCTCCTTGGGCTCCTCGGCCGCCGGGTCCAGCGCGGGCGGCACCGGTACGGTCCACATCCACTCCCGGAGCCGGTCCCGCTCGTGGGTGAGCTCCAGGATGTCCGTCTCCGCGTACTCGAACTCGGGCGACCAGAACAGCGCGTCGAACGGGCACACCTCGATGCAGATCCCGCAGTACATGCAGAGCGAGAAGTCGATGGCGAACCGGTCCAGCACGTTGCGGGTGCGGGCACGGGCGTTCGGGTCGGCGGCCGGCAGCGTCTCCTTGTGGGAGTCGATGTAGATGCACCAGTCCGGGCACTCGCGGGCGCAGAGCATGCAGACCGTGCAGTTCTCCTCCAGCAGCGCGATCACGCCGCGCGAACGCGGCGGGAGGTCGGGCTGCACCTCGGGGTACTGCGCGGTGACGGTCTTCTTCGTCATCGTCCGCAGGGTGACGGCCAGGCCCTTGGCCAGGCCGGCGCCGGGGAAGCTCATGAGATCGCCACCTTGATGACGCCGGTGAGGGCGAGCTGGACGAGGGCGAGCGGGATCAGCACGGTCCACGCGAGGCGCATCAGCTGGTCCTCGCGCAACCGGGGGTAGGTGACCCGCAGCCAGATCACCACGAAGGCGAGCGCGAAGGTCTTCAGGATGGTCCACAGCCAGCCGAGCTGGTCCGGCAGCGGTCCGTGCCAGCCGCCCAGGAAGAGCACCGCGGTGAGCGCGGAGACGACCAGGATGCCCACGTACTCGGAGAGCAGGAACAGCGCGAAGCGCAGGCCGGTGTACTCGGTGTACGCGCCGAAGATGATCTCCGAGTCGGCGATCGGCATGTCGAACGGCGGGCGCTGCAGCTCGGCCAGACCGGCCACGAAGAAGACGAACGCGCCGATGATCTGCCACGGGATCCAGTACCACTCCCAGGCGTCCATGATCCCGGGCAGCGACAGCGTCCCGGCGGCCATCGCGACGGACGCCGCCGCGAGCACCATCGGCAGCTCGTACGACATCAGCTGCGCGGCCGTCCGCAGGCCGCCGAGCAGCGAGAACTTGTTGGCCGAGGCCCAGCCCGCCATCAGCTTGCCGATCACGCCGACGCCCATGACGGCGAGGACGAAGAACAGTCCGGCGTCGACCGCCTGGCCGACGAAGCCGTCCGGGCCGACCGGGATCGCGAGCAGCACGAAGAGGTACGGCAGCAAGGAGACGGCGGGCGCCAGCTGGAAGATCCGCCGGTCCGCGCCGGCCGGGACGATGTCCTCCTTCTGCGCGAACTTGACCCCGTCCGCGACCAGCTGCGCCCAGCCGTGGAAGCCGCCGGCGTACATCGGGCCGAGGCGGCCCTGCATGTGCGCCATCACCTTGTGCTCGGTCTGGCCGATGAGCAGGGGGAAGGTGAGGAAGACGACCAGCGTGGCGACGCAGCGCAGCGCCGTGTCGAGCAGGTTCACGCGCTGTCTCCGTCCTGGCCGGCCGGTTCGGCCGGTGTCCCGCCGTCGTCGCTCTTCCCGCTCGGGTCGTCGCTCGGGCCGCCCGCCGCGGCCGGCGCGCCGGACTCCGGCTTCGTGGGCGCCTCGGGCTCCGCGGACCTGTCCGCGTCGGGGGCCTTCGGGGAGTCGTCGTGGGCCGGCACCGGGTTGTGCCACGGCGCGTCGGCGGACCTGGTCCGCGCGGGCGCCGGGCGTCCGGGCCGCTCCTCACCGGCGACCTCAGGAGCGGCACTTCCGGGAGCCGGAGCTTCGGTGGCCGGAGCTTCGGTGGCCGGAGCCCCGGGAGCACCGGTCGCGGAAGCCGGGGCCTCCGGGGCGACCGCCTCCGGAGCGGGCGCGGCAGCGGCCTCGGGGGCCCCCGTCGCGTCGGCCTCCGGTCCCGCGCCGGCCGCCTGGCTCACCGAGCCGTCGGAGACCGACCGGACCCGGCGCGGCCGGTCCGCCCGCACCGGCGGCGCAGCCGCCCCGGCCGCGTCCGTCGCTGCTTCCGCCACCGCTTCCGTCGCTGCTTCCGCGGCCTGGCTGACCGAACCGTCGTCGACCGTCCTGGTCCGGCGCGGCCGGTCCGCCCGCACGGCCGCGCCGCCCTCGGCGGACGCACCCGCGGCACGGGCCGTAGCCCCGGCAGCCCCGGCAGCACGCGGGGTCCGGGCCGCGCCCGCCGCCCGCGCGGCCCGCGCGGGCCGCTCCGCGACCGGCGGAAGGGTGCCCTTGAGGGGACCCCACTCGTTCGGGTCCGGCACACCGGCCGGCTGCATCTTGCGCCGCGCCGGCCCGTCGCCGTGGTCGGACTCGCCCGGCTCCTTGGCGCCCGGCCAGGCCTTGGCGACCCGGGCCGCGAGCACGAACTCCTTGCGCAGCGGGTGCCCCTCGAAGCCGTCCGGCAGCAGCAGGGTGGCGAGGTAGGGGTGTCCGGGGAAGTCGATGCCGAACATCTCGTGCGTCTCGCGCTCGTGCCAGGCGGCACCGGCGTACACGGACACGGCGGTCGGCAGGGCGGCCTTCTCGCGCGGCACCCGGGTGCGCAGCGCCAGGTGGCGGACGCCCGGGGCGTCGACGGAGGCGAGGTGGACGATCACGGAGAAGCCCTCGGCCAGCTCGTCGACGGCGCTCAGCCAGTCGAAGAAGCCCAGGCCCAGCGTGTCACGGGCGGCGGTGAGCGCCTCGATCCAGTGCTCGGCGGGGACGTCGACGGTGATCAGCCCGTACGCTTCGGCGCCGGTCGCCCACTCCCCGACCGACGCCGCGTACTGCTCGGCCGTGGTCATGAGGCCCCTCCCTCGGCGGAACCGGGCCCGGCCACCAGCGGGCGGCGGAGCGCCGCGGCGGGTGCGGTGTAGCGGCCGGGCAGCGACTCGGCGGCGATCTTCTCCTGCAGTTTGAGGATGCCCTGGAGCAGCGCCTCCGGACGGGGCGGGCAGCCGGGCACGTAGACGTCGACCGGGATGATCTGGTCGACCCCCTTGGTGACGGAGTAGGAGTCCCAGTAGGGGCCGCCGGAGTTGGAGCAGGCGCCGAAGGAGATGACGTACTTCGGCTCGGG
Source organism: Kitasatospora sp. NPDC002965 (assembly GCF_040611255.1). Lineage (NCBI taxonomy): Bacteria > Bacillati > Actinomycetota > Actinomycetes > Kitasatosporales > Streptomycetaceae > Kitasatospora > Kitasatospora sp. NPDC002965. The sequence goes on from NZ_JBEXNT010000005.1 coordinate 142,882, forward strand.
CATCTGCTCGTAGAGGCGCTTGACGGCGGGCGCCATCTTGTCGGTCACCGTCCCCGAGACGATCATCAGATCGGCCTGCCGGGGGCCCGGCGCGAAGGGGATGACGCCCATCCGGATGAAGTCGTGCTTGGCCATCGACGCGGCGATGAACTCGATCGCGCAGCAGGCCAGGCCGAAGTTGAAGCACCAGAGGCTGTAGCGCCGCCCCCAGTTGAGGACGACCTTGACCGGGTCCGGCGCGAGCCGGGCCAGCGGGCCGATGCTGCGCCGCTCGGCGGCGGCGCCGGGGCGCGACGGGTCGGGCACGCCCAGCGGAACCGGACCGTCCGGGGCGCCGTGCCCGTGCGGGTGGGTGTGCGTCACGTCCATTCCAGAACGCCCTTCTTCCAGGCGTAGAGCAGCCCGACCGCGAGGAAGCCGATGAAGACGAACATCTCGATCAGCGTCCCGGCGCCGTAGCCGGCGGAGGCGAAGACGGTCGCCCACGGGAACAGGTAGATCGCGTCGACCGCGAAGATCACGTACAGGAAGGCGTAGACGTAGTAGCGGACCTGGGTGTGCGCCCAGTCCTCCCCCACCGGGTCCACGCCGCACTCGTAGGCGAGGAGTTTCTCGGGCGAGTACACCACCGGCCGCAGCAGGCGGTTCGCGGTGAACGCCACGACGACGAAGAGCACGCCGACGACGGCGAGCAGGCCCATCGCGGCGTACGCGTCGAAGTAGCCGCTGCCGGCCGCCGGGTCGGCCGCGGCGACAGCCGCCTGCTGCCCCTCCATGCCCTCGCCTCCACATCGGCCGTGGAAACCGCCCGCAGGGCAGTTCTACGACGTCTCTTTACACGCTCATAACCATCGCCAGAGCGTGAGTCTAAGTGCACCGCACAGGTACCCCGTACCCTGCCCGATCCGCAAGACGGCCGGTGGACATCCGGTGGACGCCCGGTATCGCCGCCCCACCTCGGACGGGGTGGGGATAACCCCCGCCCGGGAAGACGTATCACCCCCATGGCATCGTGCGCCCCGGACCGGCGAAGCTTGGATCACCAGCTCGACCGAGAGGGACGGTAGACCGAGATGAAGCCATTGCACCGCCGAGCCGCGGACGGCACGAAGGAGCGGGACGTGCCGGCGGAGCGCGCCCCGCTGTACGGCGCGCGGATGTGGCGGCAGGTCGGGCAGCTGCTGTTGAACCTGCCGATCGGCATCGCGGGGTTCGTCTTCACGATCGTGACGCTCTCCGTGGGCCTGGGGCTGTCGGTCACCGTGATCGGCCTGCCGCTGCTCGCCGCCGGGCTGGCCGGCTGCCGGGCCATGGGCGGGTTCGCCCGCCGCCGGGCCCGGTCCCTGTACAACTCCGGGGTGCACGAGCCGGAGCCGGTGCAGCGCCGCCGCCCGGGAATCACCGGCTTCGCGATCGCCCAGCTGACCGACGCGCTCTCCTGGCGCTCGGCCCTCTACTACGTGCTGATGCTGCCCTGGGGCATCCTCAGCTTCACCCTGACGCTGGTCTGCGTCCTGGTCGGCTGGCCGGTCCTGCCGTGGGTGGTCCGCTACCAGTCGGAGGTGGACCGGATGCTGGTGGAGACCCTGCTCTACCGGGGGGCGCTCTCCGAGCGGGTGCGCGAGCTGGAGGACGACCGCGGCACCGTGGTCGACACCGCCGCCGCCGACCTGCGCCGGATCGAGCGCGACCTGCACGACGGCGCCCAGGCCCGGCTGGTGGCCCTGGCGATGGACCTCGGCATGGCGAAGGAGCGGCTGCAGGAGACCGAGTCGCCGGAGGACGTGGCCGCCGCCGCGAAGATGGTCGGCAACGCGCACGGCGAGGTGAAGATCGCCCTCCAGGAGCTGCGCGACCTGGCTCGCGGCATCCACCCGGCGGTGCTCACCGACCGCGGCCTGGACGCGGCGCTCTCCTCGGTGGCGGCCCGCTGCACGGTGCCGGAGGGGGTCAAGGTGCACGTCGACCTGAAGGGCCGGGACGGGACGGCCGAGCGGCCGGACTCGGCGGTCGAGGGCATCGCGTACTTCACCGTCAGCGAGCTGCTGACCAACGTCTCCAAGCACTCCGGTGCCCGCTCCGCGACGGTGGACGTCTGGCGGGCCGGCGACCAGCTGATGGTGCTGGTCCAGGACAACGGCAAGGGCGGCGCCGCGCCCTACCCGGGCAGCGGCCTGGGCGGCCTGGCCGAGCGCATCCAGGCGGTGGACGGCGTCTTCCTGGTGGAGAGCCCGCACGGCGGCCCGACCACGGTGACGATCGAGCTCCCCTGGCGGACCCGCACCGCCCGGCGCTGAGCGGGAACCTCCGGCCGGAAACCCAACCGGGCCCCGTCGCCTCCCGGCGACGGGGCCCGGTTTCGCCGGTGCCCGGACGACTGGTGCCCGGACGGCGGCGGCCCGCGAACCCTTGCGCGGTGTACGGGCCGGCCGCCGCCCGGGGGCTCGGGGGACGCCCTACGGCGTCTCCAGGGTGCCGAGGGTGACCTCGGTCGTCCCGCTCCGGCCGTCCCGGGTGTAGGTGACGGTGACCTTGCTGCCCGGGGCGAGCGAGGCCAGCGCGGTGGTGAGCGAGTTCAGCGAGGTGACCTCGGTGTCGCCGATCTTCGTGATCACGTCCCCGGGCTGGAGGCCCGCAGAGGCGGCCGGGCCGCCGGGGGCGACGGCCACCACGGCGGCGCCCGCCGGCTGGAAGCTCTGGTCGAAGAAGGTCCGGGCGGTGATGCCGAGCGCGGCGCGACCGGAGTTGGTGACCTTGCCGTCCTTGATCAGCTGGTCGGCGATGCCGGTCACGGTGGACGCCGGGATGGCGAAGCCGATGCCGGGGGCGGCGGCCCCGTTGGCCTCGGGCTCGGTGGCGGCGAGGGTGTTGATGCCGATCACCCGGCTGTTCAGGTCCACCAGTGCGCCCCCGCTGTTGCCGGGGTTGATCGCGGCCGAGGTCTGCACCATGTTGCCGATGGTGGCGCCGGGCGAGCCGCCGCCGCTCGGTTCGGAGACGGTCCGGCCGGTGGCCGAGACGATGCCCTGGGTGACGCTGCTGGAGAGTCCGAGCGGGCTGCCCATGGCGAGGGTGATCTGACCCAGCTCGACCTTGGTGGAGTCCGCGAAGGCGGCCGGCCTGAGACCTCCCGGCAGGCTGCTCAGCCTGATCACCGCGAGGTCGGACTCCGGGTAGCTGGCGACCAGGGTGGCGTCCAGCGGCTTGCTGCTGTTGACCAGCGTGACGGCGAAGGTGGTGGCCGAACCGACCACGTGGGCGTTGGTGACGATGTCGCCCTTGTCGTCGTAGACGATCCCGGAGCCGAGGCCGGTGGCGGTGGTGATCTGCACCACCGAGGGCAGGACGTCCTTGATCACCCGCTGGTAGTCGTCCTGGAGCTGGTTGGCGCCGCCCGCCCGGGCGCCCGACGGGGACGACGAGGGAGCGGAGGAGGGGGCCGAGGAGGCGGACGACGAGGAGGAACCGCTGCTGCACCCGGCCAGCGCAGGAGCGGCCAGCGCCAGGGCGGTCAGTGCGGCGACCGCACCCGGAGCGAGCGGCCTCCCGGCGAACGCCTTCGGTCCGGTCGGACGCGGTCCGGCCGGGATCGGACGGGTGGGCTCCTTCTTGCGGTTCACGGTGACGGCCTCCGGCTCCCTCGGTACACGGACATGGCGCAGAGATCTTTGTCAGCATTTCACCGAAATGTCCGAATAGCCGTGCCGACTCGCCCGCTGCGTACCGAGGGAGCGGGAACGCCTAGGATCTCGGGCATGACTTGGTTGCTCACCGGTGGTGCCGGATACATCGGCACCCACGTGGTGCAGCAGCTCGTGGCGTCGGGCGAGCGGGTCGTGGTGCTGGACGACCTCAGCACCGGGAACCGCAGCGGGCTGCCGGAGGGGGTCGTCCTCGTCGAGGGCTCCACGCTGGACCGGCCCGCCGTGGACGCGGCGCTGCACGGCCACGACGTGCGCGGGGTGCTGCACTTCGCCGCCAAGAAGCAGGTCGGCGAGTCGGTCGAGCGGCCGTTCCACTACTACCGGGAGAACCTGGCCGGCCTGCAGACCGTGCTGGAGGCGGTCGTCGACGCCGGGGTGCGGCGCTTCCTCCTCTCCTCCTCCGCCGCCGTCTACGGCATGCCGGACGTCGACCTGGTCACCGAGTCCGCCCCCTGCGCGCCGATGAACCCGTACGGCGAGACCAAGCTGGCCGGCGAGTGGCTGGTCTCCTCCGCCGGCCGGGCGCACGGCCTGTCCACGGTCTCGCTGCGCTACTTCAACGTCGCCGGCGCCGCCTCGCCGGAGCTCTCCGACGCGGGCGTCCTCAACCTGATCCCGATGGTCTTCGAACGGCTCACCGCCGGCCTGGCCCCGCGGGTCTTCGGCGCCGACTACCCGACCCCCGACGGCACCTGCGTGCGCGACTTCATCCACGTCTCCGACATCGCCTCGGCCCACGTGGCGGCGGCCCGGCGGCTCTCCGCCGACCCGGCGGGCGAGACCCGCCTGGTCCTCAACATCGGCCGCGGCGAGGGCGTCAGCGTCCGGGAGGTGCTGGACGTCATCGGCCGGGTCACCGGCTACGACACCACTCCGGAGTACGCCCCGCGCCGCGCCGGCGACCCGGCCCGGGTGGTGGCCTCGGCCGACCTGATCCACCGCGAGCTGGGCTGGACCGCCCGCCACGGGGTCGAGGAGATGGTCGCCTCGGCCTGGGAGGGCTGGTGCGCGCGCCACCCGGAGGCCCGCCGCCGGCCCTAGGCCGGGCCCAGGGCCGCGAGGCCGAGACCCGGCCCCCGGGCGCGGCCCTCCCGGCCCTCCCGGGCGCACCGGGCGTACGGGTCAGTGCGAGGGCACCGCCGTCCCGTAGAACGCGTCCAGCGCGTAGACGCAGCGGTCCTTGGAGCCGACGAACACCTTCCCGCCGACCGCCACCGGGGAGCCGGTCAGCTCGCCCTTGGTCCCCAGCTCCCAGCGCAGCCGGCCGCCGGCCAGGTCCAGGGTGTGCAGCGAGTGGTCCCGGCTGCCGAGGTGGACCAGCCCGTCGGCGACGGCCGGGGAGCCGACGATCTCGCCCCGGGCCGCGTACCGCCAGCGCTCCCGCCCGGTGGCCGCCTCGAAGGCGTACAGCACCTCGCCGCTGCCGACCAGCACCATGCCGTCGCCGACCACCACCGGCTCGGCGCCCTGCCGGTTGCCGGTGGCCGCGCGCCAGCGGTCCCGCCCGGTGGCCGCGTCCAGCGCGTACACCGTGCCGAGGTAGTCGGCGACGTAGACCGCGTCGGCGTCCAGCACGGGCGGCGTGAACAGCACCACCGGGGCCTCGAACCGCCACCGCTCGGCGCCGCTCGCCGCGTCCAGCGCGTAGACCCGGGTACCGGCCGTCACGTACAGCACCCCGGCGCGCTCGGCCGGGCGGGACGGCACGTCCTCGCCGACCGGGACCGACCAGCGCAGGCCGGCGCCGCGCGGGTCGACGCAGCGCAGCCGCCCGCCGCCGTAGTAGTAGGCCGCGCCCCCCACCAGGGCCGGGCCGGACTGCGGGTTCTCGTAGTCCTGCTGGGCGTCGTCGGCGCGCCACAGCTCGGCGCCGCCGGCCGCCGAGCGCAGCTGCACGCCGCCGCCCCGGATCCCGCAACAGAGCACGCCGTCGGCGGCGTCCAGCGAGTACACCCAGCCGTCGAGCGAGTGCCGCCAGCGCTCGGCGCCGTCCGCGACGTCCACCGTGTACAGGTGGGGGCCGTCGGCGGCGTGCACCCGGCCGGCGTCCACCGCGAGCGCCCAGGCGACGTCCCGGGTCTTGTAGCGGCGCTGCCCGGAGGCGATGTCCAGCGCGTGCACCTCGAAGCTGGAGACGAACAGGGTGCCGTCGGCGACCACCGGCGTGCCCCAGACGTCGTTGGACATCCGGAACCGCCAGGGCCGCCAGCGGGCCGCCCGGGCCGGGGGCGGGGTGATCCGGCGGACCCAGTCGGTCTCCGCCGGCGCCGCGCCCGAGCCGGCCTGCTCGGCGCGCGGCCCGGGCCCTATCCGCACCGAGGCGCCGGACAGCCGCACCTCGACGGCGCTCTCCTCGGCGACCGGCGCGCGGTGGCGGCGGGGCGCGGCCAGCTTCTCGGTGGCCGGCTCCGGGTCCTGGCCGAGCGGCGTGGTGTGCACCGGCCCGGCCTGCGGCGGGGCGTGACGCCCGCCCGGCCGGGTGCGCGGGTCGTCCTGGCCGTGACCCTGCGGCGGGACCTGGTGGTGCGGCTGCGGCACCGGCGGGGCGACGGGCGGCTGCACGGGGGCGGCCGGCACGACGACCGGCGGGGGCTGCCGGCGACCGCGCTTGCGTTCGATCATGGCCAGCGCGTTGGGCGGCAGCCAGTCCCCGGCCTCGCCGGAGGCGTCGTCCCGGGAGAACAGGTGCGGGGCCAGTTCGGCCTGGATCTGCTCCGGGGTCGGCCGGTGCTCGGGAGCGGGCCGCATGCAGGCCCGGACCAGGTCGACCAGCTCGGCCGGCAGGCCGGAGAGGTCGGGCTGCTCGCGCAGCAGCTGGAACACCGTCTCGACCGGGTTCGCGCCCCGGTAGGGCGGGTGGCCGGTGGCGCAGAAGACCAGGAGCGACCCGAGCGAGAAGACGTCGCTGGCGCCGGTGACGCCCCTGCTGTCCCGGGCCTGCTCCGGCGACATGTACGCCGGGGTGCCGACCGCCACGTTGGTCATGGTCAGCCGGGTGCTGGAGACGCCGGCGGCGATGCCGAAGTCGATCACCCGGGGGCCGTCCTCGACCACCAGCACGTTGGAGGGCTTGAGGTCGCGGTGGACCAGCCCGGCCGCGTGGATGGACTGCAGCGCCTCGGCGATGCCGGCAACCAGCCAGCGCACCGCCCCGGCCGGCAGCGGCCCGCAGTCGGTGACCAGGTCCTCCAGGGAGGGGGCCGGCACGTAGGCGGTGGCCAGCCAGGGCACCCGGGCGTCCGCGTCCGCGTCGACCACGGCCGCGGTGTAGAACCCGCCGACCGTCTTGGCCGCCTCGATCTCCCGGGCGAACCGGACCCGGAACAGCTCGTCCTCCGCCAACTCCCCCCGGACGGTCTTGATCGCCACCCGCCGGCCGGACGCGGAGCGCGCCAGGTAGACCAGGCCCATTCCGCCCGCGCCGAGCCGCCCCAGTACCTCGAAGGGCCCGATTCGCCTCGGATCGTGCGCCGTCAGCTGGTCCACCCGCTGCCACCTCCCCGTTTCCGCACCGCCCGCGTGGTGCCGGACACCCGCCGCGTGGTGCCGGACCTGATTGTCCAATGCCGCCGGGTGCAACTCCAACCTCCCCCGCCCACCGGCGTTCAGTGCCGGTCCGGCGGCCCACTGCCCGGTCAGTGCCGCAGGAACGGCCGGATTCTGACGTCCGCTCCGGCCGCGGCTTGCCGCCGACACGCCCGGAGCCCCCGAGCGGGGCAGGTCACACCCGAACCGTAATCGTCACGCTCCGTTACTCGACCACCCCTCAGCGGAGGGGTCGTCACCCTGTGGCGTCAAAAGCACACGGGGGGGCGCCAAAGACGCCTCCGGGGGCGCGATGAATATCCGTCCGAAGTGCTTCACGCACCTATACCAACCCCCGTGCGGAGTAATAGTCGCATCACCGAATCGCGCCAAGATCGTGCCACGGTAAGCTGACGGCATGACAGGACAAGTTCGCACCGTCGACGGTCGCGTCGCCGGGCGACGCGGACAGGAGACGCGGCAGAAGCTGCTCGACTGCCTCCGCGAGATGCTCAGCACGTCGCCCTATCGGGACGTCAAGGTCATCGACGTCGCCCGTATGGCGGGTACCTCCCCCGCGACCTTCTACCAGTACTTCCCGGATGTCGAGGGCGCTGTCCTCGAAATCGCCGAGGAAATGGCCAAGGACGCCGACACCCTCAAAGAGCTGGTGGCCGGAAAGTCCTGGGCAGGGAAGTCCGGCACGGCCACTTCGGAAGAACTGGTCGACGGATTCCTCGCCTTCTGGCGCAAGAACGACGCCATTCTCCGAGTGGTCACGCTCGGTGCCGCCGAAGGGGACAAGCGGTTCTTCAAGATCCGCATGACCGTCCTCAACGCGGTCGCCAAGCCGCTCACGGAAGCCGTCAAGGAACTCCAGGCGAAGGGCCAGGCCGACAAGTCACTGGATCCGGCAGCGGTCGCCGGGTCACTGGTCTCGCTGCTCGCCTCCGCGGCCGAGCACCAGAAGGCCTTCACCTCCTGGGGCGTCAAGGTCAAGGACCTCAAGCCCAACCTCGCTCCCCTGGTGTACCTGGGTGTCACCGGCAAGAAGGCGCCCAAGTAGACCGATCCACTCCAACCACCCTTCCGCTTCGCGCGGCCCCGGCCTCCTGTCCGGGGTACGACGGACGGCGGCCGTGTCCTCGGGGGAGGTCCGCCGGCGGTCCGCAGCGCGCCACGACATGCCGGTGGGCGGGCACCCCAGCACGGGGTGCCCGCCCCCCCG